>NZ_JBICJS010000028.1:0-11449 GCF_043103305.1 Pseudomonas sp. YQ_5
CAGGTGAAGGTGCGGGGGCTGCGTATCGAACTGGGTGAGATCGAGGTACGGGTGCTGGAGCACCCGCAGGTGCGCGAGGCGGTGGTGCTGGCCCAGGACAGCGGGCATGGCCAGCAGTTGGTGGCCTACGTGCTGGCCGAGGAGCAGGGCATGGCGGTGGACGCCGCCGCACTGCGCGACAGCCTTCGCGAGCAGCTCAAGGGCAGCCTGCCGGACTACATGGTGCCGACGCACATCCTGCAGGTGCAGGCCTGGCCGGTGACCGCCAACGGCAAGCTCGACCGCAAGGCCTTGCCCAAGCCCGACAACAGCGCCCTGCAGCAGGCCTACCGGGCGCCGCAAACCCCGCTCGAACAGCATGTTGCGGGTATCTGGCAGGAGGTGCTCGGCCTTGAGCGGGTGGGCCTTGGCGACCACTTCTTCGAGCTGGGTGGCCACTCGTTGCTGGCCACCCAGGCGGTATCGCGGATGCGCAAGCTGCCGGGTATGCAAGTGACTTTGCGTGACCTGTTCGATCACCCGGTGCTGGAGCGCCTGCTGGCAGCGCTCGGCGGCGCAGGCAAGGCTGCGACCGCGCACGGTGTCGAGCTATTGGCCCATGGAGAAAAAGCCACCGCACCGTTGTCGTTGATGCAGCGGCGCTTGTGGGTTGCCGAGCAATTGTCCGGGGGCAGCGCTGCCTACGGCATGCCATTGGCCCTGCGCCTGCAAGGGCCGCTGCAGGTCGAGGTGTTACGCAACAGCCTGAACGCGCTGGCGCAGCGACATGAAGTGTTGCGTACGGCCTACGTGCAGGACGACGAGGGTGATCCGCTGGCGCTGATTGCCGACCAGATCGAGGTGGATATCGCCCTCGACGACTGGTCCGGGTTCAGCCCGCAGGAGCAGCAACGGTGCATCGCCGAAGCCACCTTGGCCAACGCCAGCACCCCGATTGCACTGGAGCATGCGCCGTTGTTGCGCTGCCGTCTGGCGCGCCTGGCAGACCAGGAGCATGTGCTGTTCTTCGCCATGCACCACATCATCTCCGACGGCTGGTCGATGGGCGTGCTGGTCCGCGACCTGGTTGAAATCTACCGTCACAGCGCCCCAGGGCAGACCCATCTTCTGGCGCCGTTACCGCTGCAGTATTCAGACTTTGCCTTGTGGCAGCAGGCCCTCGAGCAGGCGGGTGAGCTGCAGCGCCAGGCAAGCTACTGGCAGCAGGCCTTGGCGGGCCATGCCGGCCGCCTCGACCTGCCACTGGAACAGCCGCGCAGCGAGCAGGGCTCCCATGCCGGCGGTGCGGTGGACTTCAGCCTGTCGCCAACATTGACCGATGCGCTTGGCCAGTTCGCGGCCAAGGCCGGGGTGACCCTGTACAGCACGCTGCTGGCAGCGTTCCAGTGGTTGATGCACCAGACCAGCGGTGCCCATGACGTACTGGTCGGGGCCGACACCGCAGGCCGGCAGCACCGCGAACTGGAAGGCCTGATCGGCTTCTTCGTCAATGTGTTGCCGCTGCGTTCCAGGGTGAGTGATGGGCTGGCCTTCGGTGACTTCGTGCAGGGCACCCAGCGCACCTTGCTCGCGGCCCTGGAGCATCAGGACCTGCCGTTCGACATGATCGTCGAGGCCCATGGCGCCCCGCGGGTGCGCGGCATGAACCCGCTGGTGCAGGTGCTGTTCGTGATGAACAACCTGCCCGTACGCAGCGAAGCCCTGGCCGATATTACCGTGCAGGCGCTGCCCGCCCCGGCGCTGTATTCGAAGTTCGACATGGCCCTGTTCATCGAACAGGAGGCCGGGCAGCTCAGTGGCAACTGGCAGTTTGCGACAACGCTTTTCAGGCAAGAGCATATCCAGCGACTCGTCAGCGCATGGATCGCGATGCTCGAACAGATCGTCAGTGTTCAGGATATGAGGTGGCAAGCGATGAACGTTCCATTACAGGGTGGCGGCCTGGCCGGCAGCACACCGGTAAGCGCCCCGGCCAGCAAGGCCGACAAGCTGGGCAAATTCCTCAAGCGCTCTGCCGGCGCCACTGCAGCTGCACCGCCACGGGCTGCGGTGCGCGAGTCGCTGCTGGTGCCAGGCCAGTCGTTCCCGTTGCTCGTCGAGCCTGGCGACGCATCGATCGACCTGATCGAGTGGGTGCGCAACAACCGGCCATTGGTCGAGCGCAAGCTGGGCGAGCATGCGGGGATCCTGTTCCGCGGCTTTGCCCTGGAGGGTATCCAGGGGTTCGAAGCATTCGCCGAAGCGGTCCAGCCGGGGCTTTATGGCCAATACGGTGACCTGCCGAAGAAGGAGGGGGGCAAGAACACCTACCGCTCCACGCCGTACCCGGAAAACAAAATGATCTTGTTCCATAACGAGAGTGCGCACCAGGACAGCTGGCCGCGCAAGCAGATGTTCTATTGCGAGCAGCCTTCGCCGGTCGGCGGTGCCACGCCGGTGGTCGACTGCCGCCTGATGTACGAAAAGCTGCCGCAGGCACTGCGGCAAACCCTCGAGGACAAAGGGCTGCTGTATGTGCGCACGTTCGCCGACAAGCTCGACGTGCCATGGCAGCATTTCTTCCGCACCGATGACCGCGCCGAGGTCGAGGCCCGTTGCCGTGCCGCTGGCATCGAATGGCGCTGGCTGGACAACGACGAGTTGCAGACCCGTACCCGTTGCCCGGCGATCATCACGCACCCGATCACCGGCGCACGCTCGTTCTTCAACCAGGTGCAGTTGCACCACATCTATTGGCTGGAGCCCGATGCGCGTGAAGACCTGCTGGCCATGTTCGGCCTGGAGCGCATGCCACGGCATGTGTACTTCGGCGATGGTTCGTCGATCTCAGACCAAGACATGCAACTGATCGGCGAGCTGTATGAAGCCTGCGCCGTGCGGTTCCAATGGCAGAAAGGCGACGTGATCCTGGTCGACAACATGCTGGCGGCGCATGCCCGTGACCCGTACGAGGGGCCGCGCAAGATCGTCGTGGCGATGGGCGACATGTTCGACCGGGCAGCGCTGGAGGCGGCTGCGGCCATGCAGGTGATGGCGACCGAGGAGGCCGAGGAATGAACAGTTACGTAGACCAGGCCGACGACATCGGTTTTGCCCTGACCGTCGACCAGCAACACTGGCTCGATGCCTTGCCCGCTTGCCCGGACTGGTCACAGGCCGCGACGCTGCTGAAGATCAGCGTTCAGGGCCAGCCGGACCCGGCGCGCCTGAGCCAGGCGCTTGAGCGCTTGGTCGAGCGCCACCCGATATTGGCCGGGCGCCTGGGCACTGCCTCGGGATACCGCGGCATGCGCCAGTTCATCGGCGCCCGGCGGCCAGCCCTGACGCTGGCAGTGCAGGCCGAGGCAGATGCGCCGGCACTGCTTGAGCCTTGGCTGCGGCAGCGCTTCGAAATCGACCAGCTGCCAGCCGCCCAGGCGTTGCTGGTACCGGCCGCCGAAGCCGGGCAGTGGCATTTATGGCTGGGGGTGGCGGGCTTTGCCTGCGACGAGGCGGGCATGGCCATGCTGTACCGTGACCTGACGGCGTTGTATGACACGCCAGCCGGGTCGGATGAAGACCTGCCTGAAGCTTTCGGGCAGTATCTGGAGTGGCGTGCCGAAGTGGCCCAGGATGAGGATGCAGCGGCAGCCCGTGGCTACTGGCAAGGGCACCTGATGCCAACGGAGCAGGGCATGAGCGCGCCTTGGCCAGCCTATCGCCAGGACCAGCCAGCGACACACCAGGCACACCATCAGGTGAATCTGCCGCTGGCCTTGCAGGGGCAGTTGCAACGCTTGGCCGACGCCCGTAAGGCCAGCCTGGACACGCTGCTGCAGGCGGCCTGGTGGGGCTTGCTGGGCCGGCTTGGCGACAGCAACCGGTTGTTGGGCGCATGGCAGCACGATGCGCGACAGGATTATGACTACTTCGCGAACAGTGCGGGGGCGTTCAGCAAGCTATTGCCGTTGTGCCTGCAGTGGGCTGACGAAACCCGTTTCGGCGAGCACCTTGCAGCACTCGGCGCCGCGCTGGAGCAGCATGTGGCGTGGCAGGAGTACTGGGTACCGGAATGGGTGCCCACAGCCGTGCCGACCGTGGCGTTTTCCACTACTCCGGCGATGGCGCCGCAGGTTGCCGGCGGGCTGTGCTGGCAGGGCGAGCTACTGGCGCCACGCCTGCCGGCGGGCATTGAGCTGCAGCTGCGCATTTGCTTAGCGGCGGGTGCTGACCAACCGATTACCGTGAGCCTGGATTACCTGGCCGGGCGCTACAGTGCGCGCGGCATGCAAGGCCTGCTGGAGCAGTACATCGAGTTGCTGCGCAGCATCGTTCAGGCGCCGGACCGCCCGCTGCGGCAGTTGAACCTGCTGGGTGAAGCCGAGCGCCAGCGCCTGCTGTCGATCAACCCCGCGCCGCAACCACTGGCCGCGACATCACTGGCGGCCCAGATCAGCGAGTGGGCAATCGACACCCCCGACGCGCTGGCACTGGTCGCAGGTGACGCGGGCCTGAGTTACGCCCAACTGGAGCTGACAGTGCAGCGCCTGGCGCTGGCGCTGCAGCAGGCTGGCGTGCAACCCGGGGCGGTGCTGGCACTGGCGCTGCCGCGTTCGCTGGACTGGGTTGTGGCGATGTTGGCCAGTTGGCGTGTCGGCGCGGCCTACCTGGCGCTGGAGCCGCACTGGCCCGTTGCCCGGCAGGTGCGCCTGATGACACAGGCCGGGGCCACGCAGGTGCTGGTCGAACCGGCAGCGGTGGCCAGCCTGCGTGAGCAGGGCATAGAGGCGCTGAGCCCTGACAGCCTGTACCCGCTGGCGGTTGACACTGCACGGCTGCAACCACATGCAGCCAGCGCCAGCGATGCCGCCTATGTCCTGTTCACCTCGGGCTCGACAGGCACCCCCAAAGGCGTGGTGGTCGAGCACCGGCAACTGCTGAACTACACCGCAGGCGTGTGCCACACGCTGGCGCTGGAGGGCTGTCGTCATTTCGCCTTCGGCTCGACCGTGTCGGCCGACCTTGGCCATACCACGCTGTTCGCTGCCTTGTATGTGGGCGCGACACTGCACGTGGCCGCCGACGAGGTGATGAAGGATGCCGAACTGTTTGCTGCATACCTCAAGCAGCAGGCAATCGACTGCCTGAAGATCGTACCGTCGCACCTAAGCGCGCTGCTGGAGGCGAAGGCACCGGCAGTACCGGCCACCGTCATCCTGGGGGGTGAAGCCCCGAGCGCGGCGTTGCTGCAGCGCCTGTTGCAGATACGTCCGGACTGCAAGCTGTTCAACCATTACGGCCCGACCGAAACCACGGTCGGGGTCATGGTGCACCCGGTACGGGCGGTGCCGACTGGCACCCTCGGGTTGTCGCAGGTGTTGCCCAATAACCAGGTCTATGTGCTGGATCAACACTTGCAGTTGGCGGTCACCGGCATGCTGGGCGAACTGTATGTCGGTGGGCAGCAGGTGTGTCGCGGCTACCTGCAAGCCGTGCAGAGTGACCAGCCGGCTTTCGTCGAGAGCCCGTTCGTGGCAGGCGAACGGCTTTACCGCACCGGCGACCTGGCGCGCTATCGCCCGGACGGTGCTATCGAGCTGCAAGGCCGGCGCGACCATCAGATGAAGATACGCGGCTTCCGCATCGAGCTGGCGGAGATCGAGGCACAGCTGTCGGGTGCACCGCAGGTGGTCGAGGCGGCGGTGTTGTGCGATGGAGAAGCGCTGAGCGCGTATGTCAGCTTGCGCGACGAGGCCACGGCGGCTGCCCTGGACGCGGTACGCGAGTACCTTGGCCGGCAACTGCCGGCGGTGATGCTGCCGCGTACCCTGCAGGCATTGCCGCGGTTGCCGCGCCTGGGCAACGGCAAGCTCGACCGGCAAGCGTTGCGGCAGGTGGGCAATGAACCTGCGGCGGGTCTGCTGGCCCCGCGTGATGCACTGGAAACCGTGATTGCGCAGCGCATGGCGCAACTGCTGGGGCTGGAGCAAGTGGGCATCGAGCAGGACTTTTTTGCACTGGGCGGGCATTCGCTGCTGGTCATCAAGCTGGCGGCCGGTATCCGCAAGTCGCTGCAGTGCGACATCAATCCGGGTGTCATTTTCGACCACCCGACGGTTGCTACCCTTGCCCAGGCGCTGCGCGAGCGCGAAGCCAACCCTGGCCAGTTGCTCAAATTGGCCCAGGCTCGTCTGCGGCTCGACAGCATGAGCCCTGAAGAAAAAGCCCGGCTGCTGGAAAAGAGCCGCTAAGCCTCACCACGCCCAGGGGCGGGCAACCCGCCCCTGAGGTCTTTTGCATTGCCTCCCCGTACTGCCGTGCCGATTGCGTGGAAGGATGCCGGCAAGATACTAATGCAAAAAATTCTCATTCTGGATTTTCCAGGGTGATGCGTCTTATGTAGGAGCGCGCTGAAAGCCACACGTGGCAAGCCGTTTTGACTTGCGTGTCAGGCGTCTGTCGCGGGATCTGCCCGGGGGAGGATGGGCAGCTCGGCCGTTTGGAGGCCGTTGGCGGGCGCGGGACGATTTCATTACCCGATATAAATAGAGAAATACCATGCCAGCAGGATTTTTCGAGTTCAAACCATTGGCCAAGGCGCTTTGCATGTCCCGCTCGATCAGCGCCCGCTCATCCCGGGCGTTGCTCGGTAAAGGGGTGCTGGGCGCCGCATTGATGCTGCCCATGGCCGCCCAGGTCTGGGCTCAGGGGGTCAACTTCGACATCGCTGCCCAGTCGCTGCCCAACGCCCTGCGTGCGCTTGGTGAGCAGGCCGATGTGCAGTTCATCTACAACGCCTCGGAAATGGCCGACCTGCGTGGCAACGAAGTGCGTGGCAGCTACACCGTCGACGCGGCAGTAGCCAAGCTGTTGCGCGGCTTGCCGGTCAGCTACAGCCTGGAGGGCGATACCCTGACCCTGGTGCGGCGTGAGCGCGCTGCGTCCTCGGCGCTGGAACTGGATGCCACCAGCATCACGGGCAACACGTTGGGCGTGACCACCGAAGGCAGCAACTCGTATACCACCGGTGGCGTCACCATCGGCAAGAGCGAACACAAGCTCAAGGATATTCCGCAGAGCGTGTCTGTGATGACCCGCAAGCGCATGGATGACCAGAACATCACCGACTTGCCGACGCTGTTGGCCAACGCGCCGGGCATGACCTTCGCCAAAAGCCCGGGCACCGGCGGCTTTATCACCTCCCGCGGTTTTGAAATCGATTCGCTGCAGTACGATGGCGTGCCCATGACCCGTGGCATCTATGCGCTGGGCAGCTACCTGACCGAACCGACGGCATTCTATGACCGTGTCGAACTGCTGCGTGGCGGTGCTGCACTGCTGCAAGGGGCCAACAGCCCGGGCGGCGCGATCAATTTCGTACGCAAGCGCGGCCAGGCCAAGCCGACGGTCACCCTGACCGCCCAGGCCGGTTCCTGGGACCACTATGCCACCCAGGTGGACGTTGGCGGCCCGCTGAACGAGGCGGGCAACATACGTGGGCGTGCGGTGGTCGACTACGATACGCGCAACTCTTTCATCGACTATGTGGGCGGCTGGGAACAGAAGGTCTACGGTGCGCTGGACTTCGACCTGTCTGAAGACACCACCCTCGGTGTCGGCATCAGCGATCGCAAGACGCGTTTCACGCCCATGGTCGCAGGTTTGCCGCGCTTCAGTGACGGCCGCGACGTAGGCTTGTCGCGCTCGACATTCACCGGCTCCGACTGGAACCGCGGCATGACCGAGCAGCTGGCGTTGTATGTCGACCTCGAGCACCGCTTCAACGACCACTGGAAGTTCAAGACCGCGGCGGTGGCGATCAACGAGCGCAACGAAATGACCTACGCCTACGTGGTAGCCCCGACCGGCCTGGCCAACGATGGGTCCGGCTTGTTCGACTGGCGCTACGCCACCGATTTCAACTCCCACAGCCGCGGCCTGGACATGTTCGTCGATGGCGACTTCAACGGGTTTGGCTTCGACCAGGAAGTGGTGTTCGGCGGTAACTACTCACGCTTCACCAGCGACAACACCATGGCGGTGGTGCGCAGCGCCGGGGCGAACATTTTCGATCTCGACAACCACTTGCCCTTCGAGAACTACGACAGCCTGGCGGCCCGTGGCACGCGTACCGACAGCCAGTACACGATCGTGCAGAAAGGTATCTACGGTACCTGGCGCGTCAAGCTGACCGACCCGCTGACCCTGATCCTCGGTGGGCGTACCAGCTGGTACTCCTACGATTACGACTCTCAGGTCTATCAGGCCGGTGTTCATGAGTACGACAGCCCGGCTTCCAAGGCCAACAACGGTGTCGTGACGCCTTATGTGGGGCTGGTTTATGAACTGACCCCGCAATGGTCGGCCTATGCCAGCTATGCCGACGTCTTCATCCCGCAGAGTGCCAAGGGCGTCGGTGGCTCCACGATCGAGCCGATCGTTGGCAGCAACTACGAACTCGGTCTTAAGGGGGAACTCTACGATGGCCAGGTCAATACCAGCGTTGCCCTGTTCCGCTATGACCACGAGAACCGAGCGGTGCCGGTTCAGGATGTCACGCAAATCTGTGATGGGTCCAGATGCTCGGAAGCGTCCGGCAAAGTGCGTAGCCAAGGCCTTGAAGCCGAGATCAACGGTGAGGTGCTGCCAGGCCTGCAAGCGTCGGCCAGTTACGTCTACAACACCACCAAGTACCTCAAGGACAACACGAACGAGGGCAAGATCTTCTCCACCTGGACGCCGAAACACTCGGTGAAGGTGTGGACGGACTACACCCTGCCTGGTGACTTCAGCCGCTTTAGTGTCGGCGGCGGTTTCAACAGCCAGAGCAGTACCGTTGCCTTTGATCGCAAGTTCGATTCGCCCGGCTTCACCATTTGGAATGCGCGCCTTGGTTACAAGGTCAGCGACGAAGTCAGCCTGGCGGTCAACTTCAACAACATCTTCGACAAGGTCTACTACATTCCGTCGTATGCGGCCGTCACTGCCAACAACTATTACGGCGACCCTCGCAACTTCATGTTCTCGGTCAAATACACCCCGCAGTTCTGAACCTGGGGCCACGCAGGCCATCTTGGCGGGTACCCCGCCCAGATGGCCTGCGCCAGGTCACAGCTCCCGCGCTACACGAAAGCCCAGGAAGTCGCCACGTACCGTGCGTTCGCGATCATTGCGATTGCCCGAACGCGAGAAGATCGGCGCTTCACCCCAGTCATTACCGCGCATGTGCGCCGCCTGGCAAAGCCCGCCGTCAGCCTCCATCCAGGCACTGCCATCGCTGGGCGCGCCGACGTAGTCCTTGTGGTAGCAGTCGGCGACCCATTCATACACGTTCCCGTGCATGTCATAGACGCCAAAGGCATTGGGCGGGTAGCTGCCAACCGGTGAGGTATAGCTGTAGCCGTCCTTGGGGCCGTAGGTATTGGCGTGCTTGCTGATCTGGTAATCGCCTTCTTCGTCGAACGGGAACGGGAACGGCCCGGTGGAGCCGGCCCGTGCCGCGTACTCGCGTTCGGCCTCGCTGAGCATGCGGTAAGTGTGGCCGGTCTTTTTGCTTAGCCACTGCGCATAGGCCTGCACTTCGTAGTAATCGACGCACACTGCCGGCTGGCGCGGCCCTTGCGGGTAGCGAGGCTTGCTGGCCTGGCACAGGCGCCCTGGGCGTTTATCACCGTCCTTGATGACCACGCCGGTTTCCTTGATATAGGCATCCAGCTCGCCGGCGGTGACCTGGAAGCGGCTGATGGCGAAGGGTTTGGCGAAGGTCACGGTATGTTGCGGGCCTTCGTCGGGCTGCTTGCCCGGCTCGTCATCCGGCGTGCCCATGACGAAACTGCCCGCAGGCAGCACGACCATTTCCGGGCAGCCGGCCTTGCAATCCTGGAAGACCTCGCCCGGGGTCTTGCCGGCAGCCTGGGCGAGTAGCGGGCAGGCCGCCATGGCCAGGGCAAGGGCCAGGCCGGTGACGGTGTAGGGGGCGCACTTCATGGCGAACGTTTCCTTTTTGGCAGGTGTGACGGGGTATTCAGGGTGCCGGGCAGCTACGCCCGAACGCCTCGATGAACGAGTCGATCAGGGGCTGCTCCAGCATCATGGTTTCGTGTGGGTAGGGTGAAGGCAGCGAAACGTCCAGCTCACCCCCTGCGCAGAACTGGCGGATGACCTGCTCGGCGGCGTGAATGTGTGCTGCGCTCTTGTGCACCTGCGACCACCAGCAGCTGGGCTTGACCCTGAGCGGAGTGAGGGTGAAATCGGCGAAGCTCGCTTCCAGCTGATCGTGGATGTCGAACGCCTGGGCATTCATGATCTGGGCCTTGGCACTGGCCAGCACGCCCTGGACATCGGTGCCAGCGTCAGCCAGGTGCGCCGTGGCCCACTGGTAGAACGCCTTGACGTCCTGAGTAGGGTTGGCGTGCAGCTGCTCGGTGGCGGCCTGCCTGGCCTGCGGGAACAACAGCCCAAACAGCTCGACGGTGTCTTGCAGCTCGCGCTGGCCCGGTGCATCGCTGTGGCGGGCTGGGCGAGGGGAGTGATGGGGGAACGCGGCGCGGCTTAACTGCGCCTCGGGCAGGGTGCTATCGACCAGCCCCAGGAATGCGACCTCGCAGCCGGCCTGTTCCAGCTGCCGGGCGATGTCCCAGGCAATGCTGCCGCCCAGCGACCAGCCCATCAGGCGGTACGGCCCGGACGGTTGTGCCTGGCGGATCTGTGCGGTGTAGTCGGCGATCATTGCTTGCCAGCCCTGCTGTTCGGCCGGCGCCGGGCTGCCGCCCCGGTGCTGCACGCCGTAGACGCAAGCCTGCTGCTCCAGGCAGCGGGCCAGCGGCTGATAGCTGAAGACCATGCCGCCGCTGGGGTGGATACAGAACAATGCAGGCAGCGGTGTGGCCGGGCGGTTGAGGGGCACGATGCACGGGCTCGCAGAGGCATGCTCACGGCCCAGATGTGCGGCCAGCAGGTCGATGCGGGGGTAGGCGAGCAGGTCCTGGATACGCACTGCCAGGCCCAGTTCCTGCTTGATGCTGGCCAGCAGCTGGATAGCCAGCAACGAGTGGCCACCCAGTTCGAAGAAGTGATCGTCGCGGCTGATACGTTCGACGTTGAGCGCGGTTTGCCACAACGTGGCCAAGGCCTGTTCAAGCGTGCCTTGGGGAGCGTTGTAGGCTTGCTGCAACAGGTTGGCATCGGCCTTGGGCAAGGCCTTGCGGTCGAGCTTGCCGTTGGCCGTCAGCGGCCACCGGTCGAGCAGCAACAGGTGCGCCGGGACCATGTAGTCCGGCAGCGCTTCCTTCAGCTGTTCGCGCAGCTGCGCGCGCAGCCCGGCCTGCTGCTCCAGCGCTACCTCGGCAGCGGGTATCAGGTAGGCCACCAGCTGCTGGCCGGTCGCGCCTTCCTGGGCCAGCACCAGGGCCTCGCGCACCTGCGGCTGGGCCTGCAGGCGGGCTTCGATCTCGCCCAGCTCGATGCGGAA
>NZ_JBICJS010000029.1:0-46190 GCF_043103305.1 Pseudomonas sp. YQ_5
CCACCGTGGCACTGTGATGCCTCGGCGGGGGCGAGTCCATCGATTACAGGTACCGCGCAGGCATCAAGAAAGGGCCGAACCGGCAACGCCAAGCTTGTGGCTTATTTTTTCTGTTTAGGCACCCGCACCAGCTGGCTTTCCGAATAGATGTCATGCCAACCACGCTTGCGATTGTCGATCAGCACCCAGAAAAAACCCAACCCCAGGCACAGCCACGAGGCGATCGACACGACGAACCGCAACAGCGCCTGCCACAGGCTGATGGCCGAGCCATCGGCATTCTGCACCCGGACGCCCCACACCTGCATACCTAGCGTCTGCCCGCCGTGGGTCCAGAACTTGGCAAAGAAGCCGAACAGGGCAAACAGCAATACCGTAGACAGCAGTGGGTCGCCATCCAGTGCGCCGGCCTCGGTCAGCTCGCGCATACGTGCTTCGCCGATGATCGACATCTGAATCATCTTGTAGGCGCCAGCGGTAACGATCAGCAGTGCGGTACACAGCAAAAAGTCATAGAACATTGCAGCCAGGCGCCGGCCCAGGCTGACCGGCGGAAAATCACCCTGGGGTGTGAGTAGAGGCTTGGACATGCAGGACGCTCCAAAAGACGATCCCGCTATTCTACGGGCAAAAAAAAACCCCTGCACTTGGCAGGGGCTTTTCAAAGTCTGGCGCTGGATCAGACAGGTTGAACCTTGTCAGCCTGCATGCCCTTCTGGCCCTGGACTGCTTCGAAGGTGACTTGCTGGCCTTCTTTCAGGCTCTTGAAGCCGTTGCCTTCGATAGCGCGGAAGTGCACGAAGAGATCCGGACCGCTTTCTGGGGTAATGAAGCCGTAACCTTTTTCGTCATTGAACCACTTGACGGTACCCTTCTGACGCTCAGCCATTGTCTTATTTCCTATGAAACTTAAATTTTGATGACAGTTTCTTTCGCACTTTTTTGTAAGCGAAAGACTACTGGGCTGGGTTGCAGGAAGTAAGAGACGTCGAACGGGTTGTAGCAAATCTCGGCTACTGGCCCAGGTCACGAACTGTTGCGACCCATGCAAACACAGTGCAGTGACTCTACGCCAACTCCCGAGCGAAAAACAAGCCCTTGGTCGTATGGAAAACTGGCCGCTTGCCGATAACCGACCGATTTGTCGGAAACGGCATGGCGCCTGGCCTGGCGCCATGTTCAAAAGTTATTGGGCAGGTTCGAAAACGAATATGTCGACGCTGCCCAAAACCTTCACAAAGCCGTTTCAGCCACGGTAGTAACGTGGTGTCACGAAAGGCATTTTGCTGACTTTCAAGGCCACCTTCTTTCCACGCACCACGGCAAACAGTGCAGTGTCGAGTGCAGCATGTTCACTATCGATATAACCCATTGCGACAGGTGCAGCGAGTGTCGGACCAAAGCCTCCGCTGCATACTTTACCCACCGGTTTATCGTTTGCGTCGACAATGTCAGCGCCTTCGCGTACTGGCGTACGCTCCTGAGGCAACAAGCCTACGCGCTTGCGCGCGACCCCGTCGCGCACGTGGGCGAAGATCGCCTCGGCACCAGGGAAGCCGGCAGCACGTGCACCCTCGGCACGGCGCACCTTGGAAATCGCCCACAGCAGGCTGGCTTCGATCGGCGTAGTCTCGCTGTTCATGTCATGGCCATACAGGCACAAGCCAGCTTCCAGGCGCAGCGAGTCGCGTGCGCCCAGGCCGATCGGCTGTACTTCCGGCTCGGCCAGCAGGCGGCGGGCCAGGGCGTCGGCAGCGTTGACCGGTACCGAGATCTCGTAGCCGTCTTCGCCGGTGTAGCCCGAGCGGCTGACGAAGCAGTCCACGTCCAGCAGCTTTACCCGGCGCAACTGCATGAAGATCATGCCGGCCACTTCTGGGGCCAGGCGTTCCAGCACTTTGACCGCAGCCGGGCCTTGTAGGGCGAGCAGGGCACGCTCCTCGAACAGCGGCTGCACCTCGCAGCGGCTGCCGATGTGCGCTTGCAGGTGAGCCAGGTCCTGCGCCTTGCAGGCCGCGTTGACTACCAGGAACAGAGTGTCGTCGCCCAGGTTGGCAACCATCAGGTCGTCAAGAATGCCGCCTTGCTCATTGGTGAACATGGCATAGCGCTGCATGCCCACCGGCAGGTCGATGATATCCACCGGTACCAGGCTTTCCAGCGCCTTGGCGGCGTCAGCACCACGCAGAATGATCTGGCCCATGTGCGAGACGTCGAACAGGCCGGCCTGCTCGCGGGTGTGCAGGTGTTCCTTGAGCACACCCAGCGGGTACTGCACCGGCATGTCGTAGCCGGCGAACGGCACCATGCGCGCACCCAGTTCCAGGTGCAGGGCATGCAGTGGGGTCTTGAGCAGTGTTTCGGACATCGATGACTCCTTGCTGTCATTGTCGGGTCAACATTCAATGATGTTGACGGCCAGGCCGCCACGGGCGGTCTCTTTATATTTGCTTTTCATGTCGGCGCCGGTCTGGCGCATGGTGCGGATGACCTTGTCCAGCGACACGTAGTGCTGCCCGTCGCCGCGCAGGGCCATGCGTACCGCGTTGATGGCCTTCACCGAGCCCATCGCATTGCGCTCGATACAGGGCACCTGCACGAGGCCGCCGATCGGGTCGCAGGTCAGGCCCAGGTTGTGTTCCATGCCTATTTCGGCGGCGTTCTCCACCTGCTGCACGCTGCCGCCCATCACTTCGCACAGCGCCCCGGCGGCCATCGAGCAGGCCACGCCGACCTCGCCCTGGCAGCCCACTTCGGCACCGGAGATGGAGGCGTTTTCCTTGTACAGGATGCCGATGGCTGCAGCGGTGAGCAGAAAGCGCACCACCCCGTCCTCGCTGGCACCCGGCACGAAGCGCATGTAGTAGTGAAGGACTGCCGGGACGATGCCCGCTGCGCCGTTGGTAGGGGCGGTAACCACACGACCGCCGTAGGCGTTTTCCTCGTTTACCGCCAAGGCGTAGAGGTTGACCCAGTCGAGCACCGACAGGGCGTCACGCAGGCTGGCCTCCGGGTGGCCGCTCAGTTGGCGGTACAGGGCCGGCGCACGGCGTTTGACCTTGAGCCCTCCCGGTAATATGCCCTCATGCTGGCAGCCAGCAGCGACACAATCTTGCATCACCTGCCAGATGCGCAGCAGCCCGGCTCGGGTTTCTGCTTCTGGGCGCCAGGCGGCCTCGTTGGCCAGCATCACCTGGCTCACCGACAGGTCATGCGCGGTACAGTGGCCGAGCAGCTCCTTGGCGGTCTTGAACGGATAGGCCAGCACCGTGGTGTCCTCGACGATGCGGTCGTGGCCGGCAGCGTCCTCGTCGACCACGAAACCACCGCCTACCGAGTAATACTCGCGGCTTCGGATTTGCAGGCCTGCGTCGTCGAACGCGCGGAAGATCATGCCGTTGGGGTGGTAGTCCAACGGCTTGCGGATCATCGCCAGGTGCTGCTTTTCGATGAACGCAATGCTGTGCTCGCCCAGCAGGTTGATGCGTCCGCTGTCGCGGATGGCTTGCAGGCGAGCGGGAATGCTGTCGGTGTCGATAATGTCCGGGTGTTCGCCTTCAAGGCCCAGCAGCACGGCTTTGTCACTGCCGTGGCCTTTGCCTGTGGCGCCCAGTGAGCCATACAGCTCGGCTTTGACGCTGGCGGTGCGGGCCAGCAGGCCGTCACGGCGCAGCCCTTCGGCAAACCGCGCAGCGGCGCGCATCGGGCCGACCGTGTGGGAGCTGGAGGGGCCGATGCCGATCTTGAACAGGTCGAAGACGCTCAGTGACATGTGGACCTCCTGCCAGGTTTTTGGGTGGACATTGAGCCCTGTAGGAGCGGGTTTACCCGCGAATGCGGCGGTATAGCCCCATCGCATTCGCGGGTAAACCCGCTCCTACACAGAGCCCGCCACCCAAGCCAAGTGGCGGGGAGGGGCTATCAGGCGTCCTGATAGCTCTCGATCGACGGGCAGGCGCACACCAGGTTGCGGTCGCCGAACACGTTGTCGACCCGGCCGACCGGCGGCCAGTACTTGCCCTCCACCAGACTCGCCAGCGGGTATACCGCCTGCTCGCGGCTGTAGCCATGGGTCCATTCGCCAACCAGCTCAGCCGCAGTGTGCGGGGCGTTTTTCAGCGGGTTGTCGTCCTTGTCCAGGCTACCGTCCTCCACCGCGCGGATTTCTTCGCGGATCTGGATCATCGCGTTGCAGAAGCGGTCCAGTTCTTCTTTGGACTCGCTTTCGGTCGGTTCGATCATCAGCGTGCCAGCCACCGGGAAGGACATGGTCGGGGCGTGGAAGCCGAAGTCGATCAACCGTTTGGCCACGTCGTCGACACTGATGCCGCTGGTGTCCTTCAGTGGGCGCAGGTCGAGAATGCACTCGTGAGCCACCAGGCCGTTACCGCCTGTATACAGAACAGGATAGTGCTCTTCCAGGCGGCGGGCGATGTAGTTGGCGTTGAGGATTGCCATTTGCGAGGCACGTTTGAGGCCGGCACCGCCCATCATGCGGATATACATCCATGTGATTGGCAGGATGCTGGCGCTACCGAACGGCGCAGCGCATACCGCGCCCTGGGTGTTTTCCAGCTGTGCATGGCCTGGCAGGAACGGCGCCAGGTGCGACTTGACGCCAATCGGGCCAACGCCCGGGCCACCACCACCGTGCGGGATGCAGAAGGTCTTATGCAGGTTCAGGTGGGAAACGTCGCCGCCGAACTTGCCTGGCGCGCACAGTCCGACCATGGCATTCATATTGGCGCCGTCGATGTACACCTGGCCACCGTTGTCGTGGATGATCGCGCAGATTTCGCCGATCGCTTCCTCGAACACGCCGTGGGTCGACGGGTAGGTGATCATGATTGCAGCCAGGCGCTCGCGGTGCTCGATGGCTTTGGCGCGCAGGTCCTCGACATCGACGTTGCCACGGGCGTCACAGGCGGTAACCACGACACGCATGCCAGCCATATGTGCAGTGGCCGGGTTGGTGCCATGGGCCGACGACGGGATCAGGCAGATATCGCGGTGGCCTTCACCACGGCTGCGGTGGTAGGCGCGGATCGCCAACAGCCCGGCGTATTCGCCCTGCGAGCCGGCGTTGGGCTGCAGCGACACGGCATCATAGCCAGTGGCCGCGCATAGCATGGCCTCCAGTTCGGTGGTCATCTGCAGGTAGCCCTGGCTCTGCTCGGCCGGGGCGAACGGGTGCAGGTTGCCGAACTCGGCCCAGGTGACCGGGATCATTTCGCTGGCGGCGTTCAGCTTCATGGTGCACGAGCCCAGCGGGATCATGCTGCGGTCCAGCGCCAGGTCCTTGTCGGCCAGGCGGCGCAGGTAGCGCATCAGCTCGGTTTCGCTGTGGTAGCGGTTGAACACCGGGTGTTCCAGGATGGCCGACTGGCGCAGCAGGGCGGCAGGCAGCAGGGAACCGGTGCTGGCGGCCAGTGCGGCGAAGTCAGGCTGTGCCTGCTCGCTACCCAGCAGCTGCCACAGCGACTCGACGTCAGCCTGAGTGCTGGTTTCGTCCAGAGACAGGCCCACATGGGCGGCATCGATCTGGCGCAGGTTGATGCCCTGGGCGCGTGCCTTGTCATGCAGGCTGGCGGTGGCAGTGCCGGTGGCCAGGGTCAGGGTATCGAAGGCGCTGGCGCCCACCACTTGTACGCCCAGCGCCTTCAGGCCGGCGGCAAGGATCGCGGTCAGGGCATGGGTGCGCTCGGCAATGCGCTTTAGGCCGGCAGGGCCGTGGTAGACGGCGAACATGCTGGCGATGTTGGCCAGCAGCACTTGGGCGGTGCAGATGTTGCTGGTGGCCTTTTCGCGGCGGATGTGCTGCTCGCGGGTCTGCATGGCCAGACGCAGGGCGGTTTTGCCGAAGCGGTCGATCGACACGCCGACCAGGCGGCCAGGCATGTCGCGCTTGAACGCATCGCGGGTGGCGAAGTAAGCCGCGTGCGGGCCACCGAAGCCCAGTGGCACGCCGAAGCGTTGGGCGCTGCCGATGGCCACGTCAGCCTCGAATTCGCCCGGTGGGGTCAGCAGGGTCAGGGCCAGCAGGTCTGCTGCTACGGCGACCAGAGCGTTGGCTGCATGGAAACGCTGTACGACCTCGCGGTAGTCGAACACTTCACCGTTGCTGGCCGGGTATTGCAGCAGGGCGCCGAAGAAGGCGCTGACATCGCCCAGCTCGCGCTCGTCGCCAACCACAACTTCGATACCCAGCGGCTCGGCACGGGTGCGCAGCACGTCGAGGGTTTGCGGGTGGCAGTGTACCGAGGCGAAGAAGGTGTGGCTGGCCTTGTTCTTCGACAGGCGCTTGCAGAAGGTCATGGCCTCGGCCGCAGCCGTGGCTTCGTCAAGCAAGGAGGCGTTGGCGATCGGCAGGCCGGTGAGGTCGCTGATCAGGGTCTGGAAGTTCAGCAGCGCTTCCAGGCGGCCTTGGGAAATTTCTGGCTGATACGGGGTGTAGGCGGTGTACCAGGCCGGGTTTTCCAGCAGGTTGCGCAGAATCGGCGCCGGAGTGTGGGTGTTGTAGTAGCCCTGGCCGATGTAGCTTTTGAACAGCTGGTTCTTGCCGGCGATGGCCTTGAGTGCGGCCAGCGCATCCGCTTCACTTTGGCCGTCATGCGAGCCAAGCACGCTGGTGCCCTTGATGCTGTCGGGGATGACCGCAGCGGTCATGGCGTCCAGCGAGTCGAAGCCCAGTGCAGTGAGCATGGCCTGTTCGTCAGCGGCGCGCGGGCCAATGTGACGGGCGATGAATTCGTTGGCGGTGCCGAGGTTGATGGTCATGGCGGGTGTCCTCAGGCGTCGTCGTTGGCTTTGAGCAGGCGGTCGTAGGCATCCTGGTCGAGCAGAGCGGTCACGGCTTCTGCATCGGCAGGGATGAAGCGGAAGAACCAGCCTTCGCCCATCGGGTCTTCGTTGACCAGTTCCGGGCTGTCTTCGAGCTGGCCGTTGACTTCGACCACTTCACCCGTCAGTGGCATGTACACGCCGCTGGCGGCCTTGACCGATTCGACGGTCGACGCTTCGCTGCCTTTCTCATACTGCTGCAACTCTGGCAGTTGCACGAAAACCACGTCACCCAGGGCATTCTGGGCGTAGGCGGTGATGCCCACGGTGACGCTGCCATCGGCTTCGACGCGCAGCCATTCGTGATCTTCAGTGAAACGCAACTCGCTCATGGGAAATCCTCGGGAAGCAGGGCGTGGGGCGCGGTGGCGCCGCGCTCTTAGGGTAGGATTCCCTTAGCAATAATGCGGCCAATATAAGAAATTTCTTATTTATCAATGGTTTATGTGAATGTGGCAGGAAACCCTATTTTTTGTATGGAATGATATCGTTACAGGTGCTCATGGGAGAAAAAGGGTTTGAGCATCAAACCCTTGTGCACTCACGTCGAGGCGGGCTCGTATCGTTTTCGCTACAGCGTAGCGAAAACGATACGATTGCTGCGTGAACAGGGCAGGTGCCAATTGGCCTTCGGTCATTTCACTTTCAGCAGATGATCCAGCGAAAACGCGCCGGCGCCCCGTGCGACCAGGAGCAGCAAGAGCCCTGCCCAAGTCAGGTGTGTGGGCCACGCATCGGGGTAGACGAACACTTCTATCACCAGGGTCATGCCCAGCAGTGCCAGCGCAGATAGCCTGGTCATCAGGCCGAGCACCAGCAATAGCGGGAACAAGTGCTCAGCGTAGGTTGCCAGGTGTGCTGCAAGCCAGGGCGAAAGGAGCGGCAGCGCGTACTCGGTGCGGAACAGCTCGTAGGTGCCGGGTGTGAGGGTGAGGAAACCTTCCACTTTGGTGCGCCCGGAAAGAAAGAATATCGAGGCGATCCCGAGCCGGGCGACCAGGCACAACAGGTCATCGCTCAACCGGCGCTCGATGCTCTGCGCAACGTGGTTCCAGGCGCGCCGCAAGCTGCTGGCCGGGGGCGTGAAATCGACACTAGCCATGGTGGTGTTCTCCTGTGAAGGCGAGTGGGCGAAAAGCCTGGGCTGTCATCAGGCGCCCGAGCATCTCGGTGAAGTCCAGGTCGGTTTCTGCGTGTCGTGCCAGGTCTGAGGCCTGCATCAGCGAGTGTCCGGCCGCACAGGCCTTGAGAAACTCATGGCCACCTTTCCCCAGCGGCTGATGGCATACGCCATCAGCGGTCCCGACAAACAGTACCCCTTCGCCCACCCATGGCTGGTCATGGGGCCAGGCAAGCTGTTCGCGGGCGCAGCGCCACAGGGTGTACACAGGATGCGCTTCGCACCAGTACCAACGGGCACTGGCACGGGGGGCCAGGCAACCGTGATCCAGATCGCTGGGGGTCATGCCTGCCAGCTCGACAAGGTTCAGGCACGGTTCGTTCGGCGCGCTGAAGGCTTCTGTCCAACGCAGGTCCAGGCGCGCGACATCCGCCAGATACGGCACAGCATGCTGTGACTGAATGTCTTCGAGGAAATCCGGAAAGGTTGCGCCGTAGCAGATCAGCCGGGGATCGCTGGGGGGAAATTGCCGCGCATAGACTGCCGCGGTCTCATCCATCCAGGCGCGCCCGACGAGTGTGCACACGCTCGGAAAGTTTGCGCGCAGCGCATCCACGCAGCCGGCCAGCACCGTGTTGCGATAAACCGCGAATGCCGCTTGTTCGGTCACTCCCGAAAGCTGGGGAGCAGGGCGGGAATAGAGTGCCTCGATGAATGCGTGCTGGAACTGACCAAGGGAAAGGTTCATGGCAATACACCTGGGCAAGTCATGATCGACTGTGCGATGGACCGTTCAGCAAGCAGTTCGGTGAACGGGGGAAGCTTGTCGTCACGTTCAATGAGTGTCGGGCGCGGGCCGACACGGGAAACCAGTTGGCGGTACAGCGCCCACACAGGCTCGGCCACCTGCGCATCATGGGAGTCGATCAACAGGTTGCCTTGGTCATCATCGCTGTGCCCGGCCAGGTGAATTTCTGTGATGGCTTGCGCTGGAAAGCGGTCCAGGTAGGCAGTTGCCGAGAACCCCAGATTGTGAGCACTCACATAGACGTTGTTGATGTCCAGCAGCAGGCCACAACCCGTGCGACGTGTCAGTTCGCCAAGAAAGTCGATCTCGTCCCAGTCATGGCCCTGCAGCTGCAGGTAATGACTGGGGTTTTCGATGGATATACGCCGGCCCAATACCTCCTGGCATCGCTGGATGTTTTCAGCGATGCGCTGCAGGGCTTCGTTGCTGCGGGGAAATGGCAGCAGGTCTGGATGGTAGTGCCCCTGCCAGGTGGACCAGGCCAGGTGCTCTGATACAAGTACCGGTTCGGTCTGATCGCACAGTGCGCGCAGACGCTGCAAGTGGTCCTGATCGGGGGCTGCATCAGCCGCCAGCGAAAGTGCCACACCATGCAATGAGACCGGGTGCCGCTCTGCGATGCGGTTCAGCCAGGCAAGGCGAGGGCCACCGACCATGTAGTTCTCCGGGTGAACTTCAAACCAGAGCCCTTCGAGATTGCACGCCAGCGCCTGGTCGTAGTGCTCGGCCTTCAGGCTGATTCCGGCGCCCATTCGTGCGTCTGCGTTCATGGTCGGTTTCCCCTGATCAAGACTTGTGAGGTGTCAGCGAACCCATGCCGGCAGGTGTCTTGATCGAAGTGCAGGTGCCGGCGGGGACGTTTTTCCAGTGCATGCCGTCGTAGTCTTTCTTCGCACTGCCTGCGCAGCTGGTACCGGCGCCGGCCTTGCAATCGTTCTTTCCTGCCATGGCGACGCCGTAGCATTTTTCCATGGCAGCGCCACTGCCTGCGGGTTGCGTGCTGTCGGCCGCCATGGCAACGCCTGCAAGCGAGGCGAGAGCAAGTGCTGCAGTGGTGAGGGCGAGGGTTTTCATGGGTGAATCTCCTGAGAGTGTGGCCGTGGTCTTTACCGGCGGCTCATGGAGTAATTCGTGCCTCGCGTAAAAAGGGTTACAGCCGTGGGAGAATTTTTTTCAGGGCATGTCTTAACAAGCTGATGTTGAAGCCAAGGGCATGGCATATTTGCAGCACCTGCGTGCCACACGCCGGGAGCGGATGAATCAAGTCAATTGTATTCAGGGTGTAACCCAGGCGGCCCATGCAGCGAACTAACTCACAGGATGAGCTCGAGGCTCGCGAGGCCCGGTTGAAAGCACTGTTGCTTCGAGGGCTGACAGGCGACCAGCTGGCCTATCAGGATTTTCTTGGCACGCTTGCGCTGCATGTGCGTGCGTTTCTGCGCAGCCGTCTGAGCAGGCGCCCGGCCGAGATAGAGGACATGGTGCAGGATGTGCTGCTGGCGGTGCATAACGCGCGTCACACTTACCAGGCACAGCAGCCTTTGACGGCTTGGGTGCATGCGATCGCCCGTTACAAACTGGCGGATCATCTGCGAAGTGTTTCACGTCGCGAAGCCCGGCATGATGTTCTGGACGATGATGCGCAATTGTTTGCTATTTCGGAGGTTGAATCAGCCGAGGCCAGCCGAGACCTGACCAAGCTGCTCAAGCAACTGCCAGAGCGGCAACGACTGCCGATTGTTCATGTCAAGCTGGAGGGGTTGTCTGTCGAAGAGACGGCACAACTTACCGGGCTTTCCAGTTCAGCGGTAAAGGTTGGGATACATCGAGGACTGAAAGCGCTATCCAGGCTGATTGGAGGAGCCAATAACCATGAAGACTGACGACTTGATTGCCTTGCTGGCCGCAGGCGAAGGGCCAGTGCCGCGCCACGCCGTTTGCAGGCGGATGGCGGTTGCTGTGCTGGGTGGGCTGACCGCAGCACTGCTGCTGACAGTTGCCCTTTACGGTGTACGTAGTGATATCACAGAGGTTGCACAAACCCCGTTGTTCTGGGGCAAAGTCGCCTTTCCAACCAGCTTGGCGTTGATCGGGCTGTGGTTGACAAGCCGCTTGGCCAGGCCAGGTGGGAAGGGCGCTGCAGGCTGGAAGATGCTTGGCTTGCCACTGCTGCTGGTCTGGTGCGGGGCGGCCGTGAGTATCGCCGGGGCGCCTGTGGATGCTCGCGCCGACCTGTTGTTCGGGCGCACATGGCGTACCTGCGCACTGAATATCACGTTGCTGTCGGTGCCGGCTTTTGTCACCGTGTTCTGGGCGCTGAAAGGCCTGGCGCCCACCCGGTTACGGCAAGCGGGCGCTGCCGGTGGCCTGCTGGCGGGCTCGACCGCAACGGTGGCCTACTGCCTGCATTGTCCGGAAATGGGCGTACCGTTCTGGGGTGTGTGGTATGTCCTTGGCATGCTTGTTCCGACGGCGTTCGGTGCCTGGTGGGGCCCCCGCATGCTGCGTTGGTAGGCAACTCAGAGCGGCTTTCTGGTTGCCGGTCCTGTGCTTTAAGGGGGCCTGAAAGCGCTTAACCAGTAATGAACAAGGGCAATGCCAGGTACAGCTTGATCACGATGACATTGATGATGTCGATGAAGAACGCCCCCACCATCGGCACCACCAGGAAGGCAAGGTGCGAGGCGCCATAGCGTTGTGTCACCGCTTGCATGTTGGCGATGGCTGTCGGTGTAGCACCCAGGCCGAAGCCACAGTGGCCGGCAGCCAGGACTGCAGCATCGTAGTTGCGCCCCATTACCTTGAACGTCACGAAGATTGCGAACAGCGCCATGACCAGTGTCTGCGCGGCCAACAAGGTAAAGAAGGGTAAAGCCAGGGCTGCCAGGTCCCACAACTTGAGCGACATCAAGGCAATGGCCAGGAACAGGGACAAACTTACATTGCCCAGTACCGACACTTCCCGTTCGAATACTTTGTAAAAGCCGAAAGCCCGAAGCCCATTGCGCAACAGTACGCCGACGAAGAGTACGCAAACGAATGTCGGTAGTTCGAATGCTGTACCTTTCAGCAAGCTGTTAAGTAATGTGCCAGTCAATAAGCTGACAGCAATAAGTGCCAAGGTTTCTATAAATGAAAACGATGTGATCAGGCGCTCTCTGTCCGGTTGTTCAAAGCCCTTGGGTAACTGCGGCGTTTCTTCTTGCACCCCTGGTGTCTTGACCCGTTTGATCAGCAACCGGGCGACTGGGCCACCAATCAAACCGCCCAACACCAGGCCGAAAGTGGCAGAGGCCATTGCCAGTTCCGACGCCGAAGCCAGGCCAAACCTCTCAGTGAAGGTCGCGCCCCAGGCAACACCTGTACCGTGGCCACCCGACAAGCTGATCGAACCGGCCAGCAGGCCCATCAGCGGGTCGAGCCCCAACGCTGTCGCCAGACCGATACCCATGGCGTTCTGAACCACCAGCAAACCCGTCACCACCAGGAGGAATACGGCGACCACGCGTCCACCTTTCTTCAGGCTCGCGAAGTCTGCACTCAAGCCGATGGTAGCGAAGAATGCCAGCATCAACGGTGTTTGCAACGAGGTATCAAATTGGACGTGTACATCGAAACTGCGCAATGCCAGAAGTGACAAGGCAACGACCAGGCCGCCTGCAACAGGCTCAGGGATATTGTATGCGCGCAGGAAACCAATACGTGCGACCAGGCCGCGTCCCAATAGCAGTACCAAAGAGGCGGCTACAAGTGTCCCGTAAAAATCGAGTTCAAACATCAGGGTGCTCTTAGTTCAAGGTGACATGCAAAATTACAATGTCACCATTCTACGGGGAGCACTCCAGTCAAATACGGCTGGGCAGCTAGGAAAAGTCTGATTCAATTATGGGTTTTTACCACGGGCGTCATGGTTTCCCGGGTATTCCATATTTACGCAGCCGCTGGGCGATAGCCGTGTGCGAAGTTTGCAAGCGCCCGGCCAGTTGTCGTGTTGACGGATAGCTGGCATACAGGCGCTGTAACAGCTCGCGCTCGAAATCACCCACGGCCTGTTCCAGGCTGGCCACTTCGCCATCTTGCCCGCGTGCCACCGAGGTGCCGGCGATGTCCAGGTCGCCGATATCCACCAGGTTGCCCTCGCAGATAGCCGCGGCGCGGAAGATCACGTTCTGCAACTGGCGCACATTGCCCGGCCAAGGGTTGGCCAGCAGTGCCGAATGGGTGGAGGGGGTTAGTCGACAGGCTGGGCGCTGGATCTGCGTGCACGCCTGCTGCATGAAGAAGTGCGCCAGCATCAGGATGTCCTGGCCACGGTCGCGCAGCGGCGGTACCTCCAGGTTAAGCACGTTCAGACGGTAGAACAGGTCTTCGCGGAAGCTGCCTTCGGCGACCATGCGTTCCAGATCGCGGTGGGTGGCGCTGATGATGCGCACATCCACCTTCACTTCGCGGTCGCCACCCACCCGGCGGAAGCTGCCGTCGCTGAGAAAACGCAGCAGTTTGGCCTGCAGGTATGGCGACATCTCACCAATTTCATCAAGGAATACGGTGCCCTGGTTGGCCAGTTCCATCAGCCCAGGCTTGCCACCTCGTTGCGCGCCGGTAAAGGCCCCGGGCGCGTAGCCGAACAGTTCGCTTTCGGCCAGGCTCTCCGGCAGTGCTGCGCAGTTCAAGGCCAGGAACGGGGCCGCGTGGCGGCTGCTGACGGCATGGCAGGCGCGGGCTACCAGTTCTTTGCCGGTGCCGGTCTCGCCATGCACCAGCAGCGGCGCATCGAGCGCAGCCACGCGTAAGGCACGGGCTTTGAGGGTGCGAATGGCCGGCGACTCGCCCAGCAAGGCATCGAAGCCTTCGGCGTGGTCGTGGTGCAGGGCCGACAGGCGTTCGCCCATGCGCGAGGGTGGGTACAGCGTCAGCAGGCCGCCGGCGTTGGTGATCGGCATGGCGTCCAGCAGCAGGCTATGGCCGTTCAGCTGCATCTCGCGCATGGGCAGGTGGAAGTTGTTGTCCAGCAGCGCTTGCAGCAGTGCGGGGTCGCCAAACAGTTCACCCACCGAGCGCCCGGCAGATTCGCGACCGCACAGTTCGATCAGCGCCGGGTTGGCCAACAGCACCAGGCCTGCGCTGTCCACCGCCAGCACCGGGTCGCTCATGGCGGCCAGCAGGGCATCGAGTTGCAGGTGGCGGCGCTGGCCTGGGAGGATGTCGACCACGTCCACCGATTGCACGCCGTGTACTTCGAACAGCGCGTCGTGCAGTTCTTCGAGTACGGCGGGGCTGAGGGTAGGGGCGTCGATGTAGACGTTCGGCGGGACCATCTCCACGGCGTCCAGGTTGAGGTTGCGGGCACCGAGCAGGGCGAGGACTTCCTGGGTGATGCCGACGCGGTCGATGAAGCTGACGTGGATGCGCATGGGGTTCGAACAGTTGGCAACGGAGGCCGCCAGTATGCCCTGAGACGGGGGTCAGGCCCAAGGTTGGCGGTGGCGTATTCGCGGGCGCGCCCGCTCCCACAGGATTGCTGCTGTAGGGGCGGGCTTGCTCGCGAAAAGGGTCACTCCAGATGTTCAGGTTTGATCGGGTCGCCCGATTTCACATCGAGCTTTTCGCGAATGTCCGCAAACATATGGTCATAGAGCTTGTGCGGCGAACTCAGGGTCTCGAATTTTTTCGGCGGCTTCAGATATGACTGCGCCTTGCGGGTCAGTAGCATGAGGAAGCTGGGCAAGACCTGGTCCTTTGCCAGGAAGAACTTTTCTTCCACCGTCTTGCCTTCGATGCTGCCATGCATGTGGAACTGAATACCTCTGCCTTCCTTGGGGTCCGACACAGCCTCGTACTCGATGCTCAGGTCATAGCTGTGGTCGGCGTTGTTCAGCGCAGTGCGCTCGATGTGTACATGACCGGAGTGATACTGGGCCATGGCTATCTCCTTTGGAAGGTCAAAAATGGCGGGCCGAGTAAGCCCGCCGACTGCATCAACGGTAGCTGATCCCCGGCTTCTCGGTGGAAACCCGAGTGCCGGCCGTGCCTTTGACGATGCCTTCGATGTTCTCCAGCGAACTGATCACCGCCACCTTGCCGGTGTTGCGGGCAAAGTCGCAGGCGGCCTGCACCTTCGGCCCCATGGAGCCGGCGGCAAACCCCAGCGTTTCCAACGCGTCCGGGTGGGCCTGGGCGATGGCCTTCTGCGTCGGTTTGCCCCAGTCAATGTAGGCTGCATCGACGTCGGTGGCGATAATCAGAAGGTCGGCTTCCAATTGCTCGGCCAGCAGCGCCGAGCACAGGTCTTTGTCGATCACCGCCTCGATGCCTTTGAGCTTGCCGTTTTCATCGTACATGGTGGGGATGCCGCCACCGCCTGCGCAAATCACGATGCTGCTTTTTTCCAGCAGCCACTTGATCGGGCGAATTTCGAAGATGCGCTTGGGTTTCGGGCTGGCTACCACGCGGCGGTACTTGTCGCCGTCGGCCTTGACCACCCAGCCCTTTTCCTTGGCCAGGCGCTCGGCCTCATCCTTGCTGTAAACCGGGCCGATGAATTTGGTCGGATCCTTGAAGGCCGGGTCGTTGGCGTCCACTTCCACTTGGGTGAGCAAGGTGGCGAAGGGCACCTCGAAGGCTAGCAGGTTGCCCAGTTCCTGTTCGATCATGTAACCGATCATGCCCTCGGTCTCTGCACCCAGCACGTCCAGCGGGTAGGCCTCGTCTGGCTTGTACGACAGGGCCTGAAGCGACAGCAGACCCACTTGCGGGCCGTTGCCGTGGGCAATGACCAGTTCGTTGCCAGGGTGAATCTTGGCGATCTGTTCGGTGGCGGTGCGGATATTGGCGCGCTGGTTGTCAGCGGTCATGGGCTCGCCGCGACGAAGCAGGGCGTTGCCGCCCAATGCAACAACGATACGCATGTGGAATGTCCTTTAGCGAAAGAATGAATGGACTGTCGCTGCACGGAGGCTGCGGAGTTCGCTGTGGGAGCGGGCATGCCCGCGAAGAGGCCAGACCTGACATCATCGATGATGTGGCTGACGCCTTCGCGGGCACGCCCGCTCCCACAGGGACTGCGGGCTACTTATAGATCCGCCAGGGTCGATACCAGGATCGCCTTGATCGTGTGCATGCGGTTTTCCGCCTGCTCGAAGGCGATGCACGCTGGCGACTCGAACACGTCATCGGTCACTTCGATGCCGTTTGCCAGGTCCGGGTATTGTTCGGCGATCTGCTTGCCTACCTTGGTGTCGGAGTTGTGGAATGCCGGCAGGCAGTGCATGAACTTGGTCCGCGGGTTGCCGGTGGACTTCATCAGTTCGGCATTCACCTGATAAGGCTTGAGCTGCTTGATGCGCTCACCCCAGGCTTCGATCGGCTCGCCCATCGATACCCACACGTCGGTATGGACAAAGTCGACACCCTTGACCGCGGCTTTCGGGTCTTCGGTGAGGGTAATGCGTGCGCCGCTTTCTTCAGCGTACTGTTTGCAGCGTTCGACCAGGTCGTCATGCGGCCACAGTGCCTTGGGCGCGGCGATGCGCACATCCATGCCCAGCTTGGCGCCGATCAGCAGCAGCGAGTTGCCCATGTTGTTGCGGGCATCGCCCAGGTAGGCGTAGCTGATGTCGTGCAGCGGCTTGTCGCTGTGCTCACGCATGGTCAGCACGTCGGCGATCATCTGGGTTGGGTGGTATTCGTCGGTCAGGCCGTTGAACACCGGTACGCCGGCGAACTTGGCCAGCTCTTCGACGATTTCCTGCTTGAAGCCACGGTACTCGATGGCGTCATACATGCGCCCGAGCACCCGGGCGGTGTCCTTCATGCTCTCCTTGTGGCCGATCTGCGAGGAGTTGGGGTCGATGTAGGTGACGTTGGCGCCTTGGTCATAGGCTGCCACTTCGAAGGCGCAACGGGTACGGGTGGAGGTTTTTTCGAAGATCAGGGCAATGTTGTTGCCCTTCAGATGCTGCTGCTCGGTGCCGGTGTACTTGGCGCGCTTGAGGTCGCGGGAAAGGTCCAGCAGGTAGCGCAACTCACGGGTGGTGTGGTGTTCCAGGCTGAGCAAGTTGCGGTTGTGAATGTTGAACGCCATGACAGTTTCTCCTTGAGTTCGGTGATGTCCCGGCCGCCACTTCATGGGTGCGGCCGGGCGTGATGGTCGTTAGTAGTCGATCGGGTCGCGCACGATCGGGCAGGTCATGCAGTGGCCGCCGCCACGGCCTCGGCCCAGTTCGCCGGCGCTGATGGTGATGACCTCGATGCCGGCCTTGCGCAGCAGGGTGTTGGTGTAGGTGTTGCGGTCATAGCCAATGACTACGCCCGGCTCGATGGCCACCACGTTGTTACCGTCATCCCACTGTTCGCGCTCGGCGGCGAAGCTGTTGCCGCCGGTCTCGACCACGCGCAACTGGACGCCCAGTTGCTCGCCCACCACTTCGATGAACGACTTGTTGATGCGGCGTACATCCATGCCGTAAGGCTTGCTTTCGTCCGGGCGGATGATGAATGGCACAATCTCTTTCACCACTTCCGGGAAGACCGTGACCAGATCGCGGTCGCAGAAGCTGAAGACAGTGTCCAGGTGCATGGCGGCGCGGGATTTTGGCAGGCCGGCGACGATCACTTCCTTGACGGCGCCCTTGGCGAACAGGTTTTGCGCCAGCTGGCCGATGGCCTGGCGCGAAGTGCGCTCGCCCATGCCGATCAGCACGATGCCATTGCCGATCGGCATCACATCACCGCCTTCGAGCGTGGCATTGCCATGGTCCTTGTCCGGGTCGCCATACCACACCTGGAAGTCGGCCTCGGTGAACTCCTTGTGGAACTTGTAGATGGCGGTGGTCAACAGGGTTTCCTGGCGACGCGCCGGCCAGTACATCGGGTTCAGCGTCACGCCGCCGTAGATCCAGCAAGTAGTGTCGCGGGTGAACTGGGTGTTGGGCAGTGGTGGCAGGATGAAGCTGGAGTGGCCCAGGTAGTCGTTGTACATCTTCACGACTTCGGCGCCTTCGCTCTGCGGCAGGTCCTGGCCTGCCACACCGCCGATCAGGAATTCGGCCAGGTGGCGTGGCTCAAGGCCTTCGAGCCAGCTACGCACTTCGTTGGTCAGGCCTACGCCGACGGTGTCAGGGGTGATCTTGCGGTCGAGGATCCACTTCAGGGCCTCTTTGTTTTGCACGATATCGGTCAGCAGGTTGTGCATCTCCAGCACATCCACGCCACGCTCGCGCATCTTGGTAACGAAGTCGAAATGGTCACGCTTGGCCTGGTCGACCCAGATCACGTCGTCGAACAGCAGTTCGTCACAGTTGCTCGGCGTCAGGCGCTTGTGCGCCAGGCCCGGGGCGCAAACCATCACTTTGCGCAGTTTGCCGGCTTCGGAGTGGACACCGTACTTCTGTTTTTCAGCGGACATGGTTTCATTCCTCCAATTGAGCGAAGACGTGGGTCAAAGGGTCAGGAAGCCGTCATACAGGCCATAGGCTGCCACCAAGGCGCCAATGACCACGGCTGCGAAGATCAGTTTTTCCACGTTGGTGAAGACCGGTTTGCCCACCTCACGCTTGGCTTTGGCGAACAGGATGGCGCCAGGTGCGTAGAGCAGGGCCGAGAGCAGCAGGTATTTCACGCCGCCGGCGTACAGCAGCCAGACGGCGTACAACAGGGCGATACCACCGATGATCAGGTCCTTCTTGCGTTCGGCCAGGGCCTGTTCGTAGGTTTCGCTGCGCAGTGCCAGCAAGAACGCATAGGCTGCCGACCACAGGTAGGGCACCAGGATCATCGAGGTGGCGAGGTAGATCAGGGACAGGTAGGTGCTGCTTGAGAACAGCGTGATGACCAGAAAGATCTGCACCATGGCGTTGGTCAGCCACAGGGCGTTGGCCGGTACCTGTTTGGCGTTCTCGCGGCGCAGGAACTCCGGCATGGTGTGGTCCTTGGCTGCGGCGAACATGATCTCGGCGCACAGCAGCACCCACGACAGCAGCGCCCCGAGCAGCGAGATGACCAGGCCGACGCTGATCAGTACCGCCCCCCAGTGGCCGACCACATGCTCCAGCACGGCAGCCATCGACGGGTTCTGCAGCTTGGCCAGTTCCGGTTGAGTCATGATGCCCAGCGACAGCACGTTGACCAACACCAGGAACAGCAGCACGGTCACGAAGCCGATCACCGTTGCCTTGCCCACGTCGGTGCGTTTTTCCGCCCGCGCCGAGAAGATGCTTGCGCCCTCGATGCCGATGAACACCCACACGGTGACCAGCATCATGTTGCGCACCTGGTTCATGACACTGCCAAGCTCTGGCGTGCCCACCGCCCAGATATCGGCGGTGAAGATGTCGAGCCTGAAGGCGAACAGGCAGATCAGGGCGAACAGCACCAGCGGTACCACTTTGGCCACAGTGGTGACCAGGTTGATGAACGCCGCTTCCTTGATGCCGCGCAGTACCAGGAAGTGCACCGCCCACAACAGGATCGATGCGCCAATGATGGCGGCTGGGGTATTGCCTTCACCAAAGATCGGGAAGAAGTAGCCCAGAGTGCTGAACAACAACACGAAGTAGCCGACGTTGCCCAGCCAGGCACTGATCCAGTAGCCCCAGGCCGAGGAAAAGCCCATGTAGTCGCCGAAGCCGGCCTTGGCATAGGCATACACCCCACCATCCAGATCAGGCTTTCGGTTGGCCAGGGTCTGGAACACGAAGGCCAGGGTCAGCATGCCGACTGCGGTGATCGCCCAGCCGATCAGCACGGCCCCAACCCCTGCGCTGGCGGCCATGTTTTGCGGCAGCGAGAAGATACCGCCGCCAATCATCGAGCCGACGACAAGTGCAACTAACGCGCCGAGCTTTAGTTTTCCGGATGAATCAGACATTTAACAACTCCTGCCAGGAGAAAGTTGACGACAGAATAGATCCGACGCCGCTGCCTTGAGCTGACTTGCGTCAGTTTAAGGCGCCGTAAAGGTAGGAAATTTCCTTCACGGGTGCTCCTGGAGAGTGCCGACAGCTTGGGCTGCAGGCCTTGAATGCTGGCACCTCCATGTACTTCTAGAGCAAACGCTCTGTTCAGCCTGCGATGCTTGAAATTAGCCGCTTTTGCCGCTTTAGCAAATTTTTCACAAGAAATTCGAGTTTTATCAGTTTCTTTTCCAGTTGCCGGACTGCTGCTAGTTTTGAGAGAGCAGGTACATAGACAAAGCAGTTATGAGTGATATAGGTTGAACCCACAGCTTCAGTATAAGTAATGATATTTATATAGCCCGCAAGGCTGTTTCAAACGCATGACAGGGTTTGAAGAAGGAGGCTCATGAGTGAACCGGGACAGAAGCTGCGCCTGGGCGCGCTGATCGCGCTGGTGGTCGGGTCGATGATTGGTGGCGGGATCTTCTCGCTGCCGCAGAACATGGCCGCGCGTGCCGATGTGGCCGCAGTGCTGATCGGCTGGGCGATCACCGCAGTCGGCATGCTGGCCTTGGCCTTCGTGTTCCAGACCTTGGCCAACCGCAAGCCGGAACTGGACTCGGGGGTGTATGCCTACGCCAAGGCCGGCTTTGGCGAGTACATGGGCTTTTCCTCGGCCTGGGGCTACTGGATCAGCGCCTGGCTGGGTAACGTCGGCTACTTCGTACTGCTGTTCAGCACCCTGGGTTTCTACTTCCCGGTGTTCGGCGAAGGCAACACACCCATCGCCATCGGTTGTGCCTCGCTGCTGTTGTGGTCGGTGCATTTTCTGGTATTGCGCGGCATCAAGGAGGCGGCTTTCATCAACCAGGTCACTACCGTGGCCAAGGTGGTGCCGTTGCTGATTTTTGTGGTGATCGCTGCATTTGCCTTCCGCGCCGACATCTTCACCCGGGATATCTGGGGCTTGAGCAACCCACAATTCGGCAGCGTGCTGGAGCAGGTGCGCAATATGATGCTGGTGACCGTATTCGTGTTCATCGGCATAGAGGGCGCCAGCGTGTATTCCGGGCGCGCCCAGCGTCGGTCAGACGTGGGCAAGGCTACCGTCATCGGTTTTCTTGGTGTGCTGGCGTTGCTGGTGCTGGTCAACGTGTTGTCGCTGGGCATCATGACCCAACCGGAACTGGCCGGGCTGCAGAACCCCTCACTTGCCTCGGTGCTGGAGCATATCGTTGGCCCCTGGGGCGCCTTGCTGATCAGCCTCGGCCTGGCGGTCTCGTTGCTTGGCGCTTTGCTGTCCTGGGCGCTGCTGTGTGCCGAGATCCTTTACGCTACGGCGCGGGACAAGACCATGCCGCGCTTTCTGGCCAAGGAAAACGCCAACCATGTGCCGGCTAACGCCCTGTGGCTGACCAACTGCATGATTCAGGGCTTCCTGCTGATCACGCTGTTTTCCGCCGGTACGTACACCAGTCTGATCTACCTGGCCTCGTCGATGATCCTGGTGCCCTACCTGTGGTCTGCGGCCTATGCCGTGCTGCTGGCGATGCGTGCAGAAACCTATGCCGGGCAGCCGAGGTTGCGGCGCAAGGACTTGCTGGTGGCGCTGGTTGCCCTGCTGTATGCCGTGTGGCTGCTGTATGCCGGCGGGCTCAAGTACCTGCTGCTTTCGGCGCTGCTGTACGCCCCCGGCGTCATCTTGTTCGCGAGGGCCAAGCATGAGCAGGGGCAGATGTTGTTCACGGCCTGGGAAAAGCTGATTTTCGCCGCCGTGCTGGTGGGTGCCGCGCTGGCGGCCTATGCCCTGTATTCAGGGCTGCTGAGCTTGTGACGGGGCAGGGCAGGCGTGCTCCGGGCGTGACCAGATCCACAGGTTGCCCAGGGTCATGCCGGCGATTGCCAGGAACACCGGCCAGTGGTGTTCCAGAAAGGTCAGCATCAGGCCCGCGCACAGCAGCATGCTGATGGTTGCGCTGACCTTGGCCCGGCGCTGGATAACCTTGCCGTTGCGCCAGTTATGCAGAATTGGCCCGAACAAACGGTGGTTCTCCAGCCATGCCGACAGGCGCGGTGAGCTGCGTGTGGCGGCCCAGGCGGCCAGCAGGATGAACTCGGTGGTCGGCAAACCAGGAATCACAATGGCGACCAGGCCCACCCCGAGGCTCACGTAGGCCAGGATTCCATACAACAGGCGGGCGAGTTTCGAGCGGGCTGGTTGGGTCATGTTCTCACTGCATAAAACGGTTCGGCCACCGGAGGGGTGGCCGGCTACGGCGTATCAGACCAGCGCGGCATCCGCAGCGTAGGCGTGCTTGAGCAGCTCGGTGAAACGCTCGAAAGCGGCCACTGCACCGCGTTCGGCAGCCGCTTCCTCTTCAGGCGAGAGCGCCAGGCCATCGAGGATGCGGGTGAACTGCTTCCAGCCTTCGGCACGGCCACCGGCGGGCTCGCCCAAGTGACGGGCACCGAAGCTGTCGGACAGCTGCAGGGCCACGGCACGCTTGATCAGAAACGCAGCGCCCAGTTTGGAGCCTTCGGAGACGAAGATCCAGCCCATTGCCTCGCCCAGGCTCGGCTTGCCTACGGCGCCCGGCACGGCGGCCGGTACTTCGGTGTCGAGGTCGGCGAGGTCCAGGCGGGCCTGGTCGGCACGGCAGCGCTCAGCCAGGTCAGGGACGATGGCGATCAGTTGAGGGTCGTTGTACAGGGCCTGCAGCTCGGACTGGAACAGGTATTGCGCGACGACGAAGCGGGCGAAACTTTCGCGGCTGTCGAAAGGCGCGTGGGATTTGACCAGGGCATCCAGCTCGGCGTGCGGGGTGTGGGTGATCTGGTTCAGGCGTTGGGAGCGCAGGGCTGGGCGTTCGGTCATGGGGCAGTCCTTGGAGAGGGGGCGTCTAGATACAAGACGAAACAGCGGGGGCGGGACAGTAAAAAAAGGGTGTTTTCAGATTGGTTATTGCAGCGCCTGAGAGATCGAGCGCCGCCCGCGCGGCGCATCGCGAGCGAAGCTCGCTCCTACATCTGTTTCGGGCCAATAACACCTGTGACCGCGCGCGCGACCGCCTTGTTGGTTCGACACAATACAGAGTCGGACACCAAGGGGCCGCGCGCATAAGGCGCAGGAATAACTGGCCCGAAACAGATGTAGGAGCGAGCTTCGCTCGCGATGCGCCGCGCGGGCGGCGCTCGATCTCACAACCAATGCACATTTAAAGCGATCAGATATCCCAAACCACATTGATACCGAAGTTGCGCCCCGGCATGGTCAGGCGGTCGATGTTGGCGGGCTGGGTCACAGCCGCTTCACCCTGGCCGTCGTAGCTGCGCACCGAATCCCACTGCCAGTATTTCTTGTCGGTAAGGTTGTACAGCCCGGCATTGATGGTGACGTCGTCGGTGACCTTGTAGTAGCCGGTCAGGTCCAGCACGCCGTAGCCCGGGGTACGGAACTTCGAGGTGGAACCGTCAGGCGAATAGAAGGTACTGTCGTCGACACGGGTCTTGCGCTTGACCAGCGTCCAGCTCAGCAAGCCGCCGTAGTTCTGCTGCTCGTAGCCCAGGCCGAATACGCCCTTGAGCGGGTTGACACTGTTCAACGGTTGACCGGTGTCATCGTTACGACCATAGGTGTAGGCAATCGAGCTTTGGGCATAGAGGCCCTGCGCTGCGCCGAAGTGGTCGAGGTTCAGGCGGCCCTTGAATTCGGCACCCTTGATCGTGGCGTGCTTGATGTTGTTGGCCTGGAAGGTCTGTTCCAGGTTGGCGCTTTGCACGGCATCTTCGTCGATGAAATCACGGTACTTGTTGTAGAACACTGCCACGTCGAAGTTGCCGGCGTCGAAGTTGCCACGCAGGCCGGTTTCGTAGCTTTTGCTCTTTTCAGGCTCAAGGTTCGGGTTGCCCTCCACGCGGTAGCCTTGGTCCAGGTTCTGGAAGCGGCCATACATGGCTTTGGCGGTCGGCGTGCGGAAGCCTTCTGCATACTGGCCGTACCAGGTGTAGTTGTCGTTGAAGGCGTAGGTCAGGCCGAACTTGGGCGAGACGCGGTGCCACTTCTTGTTCGAATCGTCCTGGGCGGTAGGCGCCGTACCGCTGGACTCCAGACCACGCAGGAATTCCTCCGTGAATTTGGGTTCCATGCGGGTGTAGTCGTAGCGCGCGCCGGGCATGAAGGTCCAGTTGTTCCAGCGGATTTCATCCTGCGCGAACAGGCTGTAGGTATTCACGGTCGGGTCCGGGAAGTCGCTGACCAAGGCCTGTCCGTCACGCGCGCTGTCCTGTCCGATGGCGGTACAGGTCCCACCGATATTCAGGCAAGTGCCGGTGCCGCTACGTGAACCCGTGACTTTCTCCTGTTTGAGTGTGGTGCCGTAGGTGAGCAGGTGGTCGGTTTGGCCGATGCTGAAGGCCTTGTCGAATTGGGCGTCGAATACCCACTGGCGATCCTTGTAGGTCGTCTGCCGGTCCCGAAACACTTGGCGTCCCGAGGCGACATACAGCTCATCGGTGCGTTGGTCGGTCTTCGCGATCTGGTAGTTGAGGCTCCATTTGACGTGATCTGCGACCACGCTATCGAGGTCGAATTCATGATTGAGGCCGAAGCGTTCACGGGTGATCGTGTCGTTGCCCTGGCGCATGCGGTACGAGTTCATGCCACCGAAGCCCGGAATGAACGGCCCACCCACCGCGCTGAGGATGTTCTGGTCGCGGTCATCCTTGTAGCGCTCGTAGGTGAACGCCAGGCGCGCGTCGTCGGCGTAGTTCCAGCCCAGCTTGGCCAGCACGTTGGTGGTGCGCACGTCCATCGGGTTGGCTTCGGTGCGTGACAGGCCGTCGCCACTGTGGCTGCCGTGGGTTTCGGACTCGTGGCCGTTGCGCTGGCTCAGGTGCAGCAGGCCGTCGAAATCACCCTGGCGGCCGGCGACGGTGGCGGAGGTCAGCCAGCTTTCGTCGGCCGAGCTGTAGCCGGTTTTCAGGCGTGCACCCACGTCTTTGCCGGGCTTGATGATGTCGTCAGGATCGAGGGTGAAGTAGCTCACCGCACCGCCGATGGCGTTGCTGCCATACAACACCGAGGCCGGGCCGCGGAGGATTTCCACACGCTTGACGATTTCCGGGTCGACGTAGTTGCGTTGGGTCTGGGCGTAAGGGCCGTAGAAGAAGCTGTCGGGGATCGACACGCCGTCGACTTGGGTGAGGATCCGCTCGCCGTCGATACCACGGATGTTGTAGCCGTTCAGCCCGCTGCGCTGGCCGGTTCCGGATACCGATACGCCCGGCTCGTAGCGCACCAGATCCTGGATGTTGTTCACGTTCTGCCGGTCCAGTTGCTCACGGGTCTGCACGCTGACAGTGCTGGGCACCTGGCTGACGTCCTGCGCGCTACGGGTGGCGCTGACGGTCACCTGCTGCAGCGCGATCACGTTGCTTGCGGTTTGGCGCTCCAGTACCACATTGCCGTTGCCGATCTTGCGAAAACTCAGCCCGGTACCCCGCAGCAGGCGTTTGAGGGCAGCGTCTGGCAGCAGCGAACCTTGTACACCTGGCGACGCCACGCCGTCGGCCAGTTCGGCGCTGAAGCCGACTTGCCAGCCGGTGACCTGGCTGAAGGCATTGATCGCCGACACCAGCGGTTGCTGGCCGATGTTGAAGCGGTAGTCGCCCATGCGCGGGCTGCTGGCCTGGGCCGGCTCGGCGGCCAGCGCCGGCAGGCTGCAGGCACCGCTTGCGAGCAGGGCAAGGGTCAACAGGGACAGTTGTCCTGTACGGCGGGGAAGGTTGGACGAGCGGGTAGGACCAGTGGACATCGGAAGCGCTCCCAGACGCGCGGGCTGTTATAGGTGATGGCTGTTCTCGTTCTCAAACAAGAATCAGTTGCATTGGCTATAACGAGACGGGCGGCCGAGTGCGATCGCGTAAAAATAATTCAGGGTCAGTTCAGGATGACCAGCGCCGGGTACTCATGCAGCTGTGCCGAGGTGATGTGGGCCAGTGCGCGCAGGGTTTCCAGCGGCTGGTCGAGGCGGTAGTTACCGGTGACGGCAACATTCTCCAGCTGTGTATTGCGGTTGATGATCCAGCCCGGGTAGTACCGCTGCACTTCGGCCAGCACCTGGCTCAACGGGCAGTTCTCGAACACCAGGCGGCCGTCGATCCAGGCCAGGTCCTTATGCATGTCTGGGCGCTGGCGTTGGCCAAAGCCCCGGGGGCCGATGCTGATGCTGTCGCCGGCACTCAGGCGGATGCGCTGGTCGCGCCCACCCTGCAGGTCGACAGCGCCGCGTTGCACCCGCACCTGGGCTTCGCCGTCAAGGTAACGCACGGCAAAGTCGGTGTCGCGCACCTGTGCGCGCAAAGGCCCGGCTTTCACTTCCAGCGGCAGCTGCGCGCTGTCGGGAACCTGAAAATAAGCCTCGCCCTGCAGCAGGCGGGCGACCTGGCGGCCGTCCTGGCGTTCACTGGCAAATGCCGAATTGGTATTGAGCAGCACTTTTGCACCGTCTTCCAGTTGCAGGCGCTGGCGCTCGCCGACCACAGTCAGGTGGTCGGCCTGCAGGCGCATGGGCAGGTTACCGACGGTGAACAGCCCAACCAGCAGCAGCGCTGCGGTGGCCAGGGGTTTCCAGTGGCTGCGCAGGCGCCCGCGCCATGAGCGGCGTTGCTGCTGGTGCATCTGTGTGGCCACTTGATGCAACGGGGTACCGTTCCACAGTGCCTCGGCCTCGACATAGGCCTCGGCGTTTTCTGGCGCAGCGCTCAGCCAGGCTTCAAAGGCCTGGGTGTCTGCGGCATCTGCGCATTGCAGGCGCACCAGCCAGTCCAGCGCCTCGTCCATGGCACGAGCTCGGGCGCTAAGCCGGGCAGGTGACGGGCGAGGGGCAGGGCGGTCGGTCACGGTGAATCCTTGAATGGTTTTTTTGCGAATGATCAAGGCTAAGGCGGGGTGTGGCAAGGGCTTTGCGTTGCCGTTCGCCTGGGGTCAGCTTACTTGAGTCGTTCGGCAACACCCATGCAGATTGCCATGATCAGTTTCAGTTCCTTTTGTACCGTGCTGGGCGAAACACTCAGTTGTTCGGCGATTTCCAGATAGGTGGCGCCATGCAGGCGGCTAAGGATGAAAATGCGCTGTTGGCGTTCGCTCAGTTGATTGAGGCTGACGCTGAGGTGCTTGAGCAACTGCTCGGCGTGGGCGGCATCCTCGCTGCTGGTGGCGGGCGCGGCCACACTGTGCAGCACTTCGTCGGGCACGTCGTCGACCAGCATGCGTGCCTGCACCCGGCGTGCGCGCAGGTGGTCCAGCGCCAGGTTGCGCGCGGTCTGAAACACGAACGGCTCGATGTGCTCGATGGGCCGCTCGCCCAGCGCGCGGGACACCCGCAGGTAGGTTTCCTGCAGCAGGTCTTCGGCCGTGCTGGGGTTACCGACCATGCGCTGCAGGGTACGCAGCAGGGTTAAGCGCTGAACGAGGAAGACGGAGTTGAACCGGGACTGACTCACGGGGGGACCTGGCCGACGAAAGGTTAATGATAATGCTTATCATCCATGCGGCAGGTCAAGTGTGGAATTATCAGGAAAAGGTAAAGATTGTGAGTCTGCGGGCGCTTGGCGGTGGATTTTCTGTGTATTTGAAATCGAGCGCCGCCCGCGCGGCGCATCGCGAGCAAGCTCGCTCCTACATTTGTTTCGGGCCAATTATGCCTGTGGGATTTGCGCGCGAACGCCCTGGCGTATGGCTCGATATCGCGTCGTACAAACAAGGCGGTCGCGCGCGAGTGGCACAGGATGGACTGGCCCGAAACAAATGTAGGAGCGAGCGCAGCTCGCGATGCGCCGCGCGGGCGGCGCTCGATTTCATAGGCGCCGAAAATGCCTTGTCATGCTCAGCCAGCCCGGTGCAGCGCCAAACAGTTATCCAGCATCCGGTTGCTGAACCCCCATTCGTTGTCATACCAGGCCAGCACCTTGAGCATCCGCCCGTTGGCGCGGGTATGGTTGGCATCGAAGATCGACGACAGCGGGTTGTGGTTGAAATCGCAGGAAACCAATGGCAGGGCGTTATAGCCCAATACCTTGGAATGCTTGCTGGCCTCGAGGAACAACTGGTTGACCTGCTCCGCCGTAGCTTCGCGCTTGAGGTTGACAGTGAGGTCTACCAGCGACACGTTGATGACGGGCACCCGCACCGCCATGCCGGTCAGCTTGCCGGCCAGTTCCGGCAGCACCAGGCCCACGGCCTCGGCGGCACCGGTCTTGCTCGGGATCATCGACTGGGTCGCTGAACGCGCGCGGTACGGGTCGCTGTGGTACACGTCAGTCAGCACCTGGTCGTTGGTGTAGGCGTGGATGGTGGTCATCAGGCCTTGCTCGATGCCGAACTCCCGGTGCAGCACCTGGGCGATCGGCGCCAGGCAGTTGGTGGTGCAGGAGGCATTGGAAATGACCTGGTGCGAGGCGCGCAGGATGTCGTGGTTGACCCCGTATACCACGGTGGCATCGGCACCCTTGGCCGGTGCCGAGACAATCACCTTGCCCGCCCCGGCGGCCAGGTGCGCAGCAGCCTTGGCCCGGTCGGTGAACAGCCCGGTGCATTCGAACACCACGTCGATCGCCTCGGCCTTCCAGGGCAGTTCGGCCGGATTGCGGATGGCACTGACCGCGATACGGTCACCGTTGACCGTCAGGCTTTCGTGGTCGGCCTCGACGGTTGCGTCAAAGATGCCGTGGACACTGTCGTACTTGAGCAGGTGGGCATTCATGGCGCTGTCGCCCAGGTCGTTGATGGCGACGACCTGCAGGTCCTGGCGATAGCCTTGGGTATACAGTGCGCGCAGGACATTGCGCCCGATTCGGCCGAATCCATTGATGGCGATACGAAGGGTCATGGCAGTACCTCTGGCAGTTCGAGTGAAACCTGTGGCACAAAGGAGCTTCACTGAAACGGTTTTGTTGTTGGAATTACAAGATTATTCACTGGCTGATAGAAAACAAGCCTTTTTAGTGGCAGTATTTTGTTTAAATATACAACGAGTGGTTGGGCGACGTGCCTCCACCGATGCAGCGGGCTCCTACCCATGAGCCTAGGCCGCAATCGTTTGGAGGGGAAATGCCCGGTAAACCGCCCTTACAATTAGCCTGGAGTCCAGTACATGCATCCGCGCATCCTTGAGGTCACCCAGCGGCTGGTCGAACGCAGCCGAGCCACCCGCGAACGCTACCTGCAGCTGATTCGTGGCGCGGCCAGTGACGGCCCCATGCGTGCCAGCCTGCAGTGCGCCAACTTCGCCCACGGCGTGGCCGGTTGCGGCAGCGAAGACAAGCAGACTCTGCGCCTGATGAACGCGGCCAACGTGGCCATCGTCTCGGCCTACAACGACATGTTGTCTGCCCACCAGCCGTACCTGCATTTCCCCGAGCAGATCAAGCAGGCCTTGCGCGAGGTCGGTTCGGTCGGCCAGTTTGCCGGTGGCGTGCCGGCCATGTGCGACGGTGTGACCCAGGGCGAGCCGGGCATGGAGTTGGCTATCGCCAGCCGTGAAGTGATCGCGATGTCCACGGCGGTAGCGCTGTCGCACAACATGTTCGACGCAGCACTGATGCTGGGCATCTGCGACAAGATCGTCCCCGGCCTGATGATGGGCGCGCTGCGCTTCGGCCACCTGCCGACCATCTTCGTCCCGGGCGGACCGATGGTTTCCGGCATCTCCAACAAGCAGAAGGCCGATGTGCGCCAGCGCTATGCCGAAGGCAAGGCCAGCCGCGAAGAGCTGCTGGAGTCCGAGATGAATTCCTACCACAGCCCCGGCACCTGCACCTTCTATGGCACCGCCAACACCAACCAGTTGGTGATGGAAGTGATGGGGCTGCACCTGCCGGGCGCCTCGTTCGTCAACCCGTACACGCCGCTGCGCGACGCACTCACCGCCGAGGCCGCGCAGCAGGTGACGCGCATGACCAAGGCCAGCGGCAGCTTCATGCCGCTGGGCGAAATCGTCGACGAGAAGGCGCTGGTCAACTCCATCGTCGCGCTGCACGCTACCGGCGGCTCGACCAACCACACCCTGCACATCCCGGCGATTGCCCAGGCTGCGGGTATCCAGCTGACCTGGCAGGACATGGCCGACCTCTCCGAAGTGGTGCCGACCCTGTCGCACGTGTACCCCAACGGCAAGGCCGACATCAACCACTTCCAGGCTGCCGGCGGCATGGCCTTCCTGATTCGTGAACTGCTCGACGCCGGCCTGCTGCACGAAGATGTCAACACCGTAGCCGGCCATGGGCTGCGCCGCTACACCCAGGAACCCTTCCTCGACGATGGCAAGCTGGTGTGGCGCGAAGGGCCGCAACAGAGCCTGGACGAAAGCATCCTGCGCCCGGTGTCGCGGCCATTCTCGGCCGAAGGCGGCCTGCGGGTGATGGAAGGCAACCTGGGTCGTGGCGTGATGAAAGTGTCTGCCGTCGCCCCTGAGCACCAGGTGGTCGAGGCCCCCGCACGGGTGTTCCAGGACCAGCAATCGCTGGCCGACGCGTTCAAGGCCGGCGAGCTGGAGCGTGACTTTGTCGCGGTGGTGCGCTTCCAGGGCCCGCGTTGCAATGGCATGCCGGAACTGCACAAGCTCACCCCGTTCCTCGGTGTGTTGCAGGACCGTGGCTACAAAGTTGCGCTGGTTACCGACGGGCGCATGTCCGGTGCCTCGGGCAAGATCCCCGCGGCCATCCACGTTTGCCCGGAGGCTTACGACGGCGGCCCGCTGGCGCGGGTGCGCGATGGTGATATCGTGCGAGTCGACGGTGTCGAAGGCACGTTGCGGATCATGGTGTCGGCAGAAGAACTGGCCAGCCGTGAGCTGCCGCCGGCGCCCCAGGGCAACGACCTGGGGTGTGGGCGCGAGCTGTTCGGCTTCATGCGCATGGCGTTCAGCCCGGCAGAGCAGGGCGCCAGTGCCTTTACCTCGGCCCTGGAGCACCTCAAATGAAGCACCTGCTGGTTGGTGATATTGGCGGCACCAATGCCCGTTTTGCGTTGTGGCGTGACAACCAGTTGCATGAGGTAAAAATTTTCGCCACCGCGGACTACACCAACCCCGAGCAGGCCATCGAGGCCTATCTGGAAAGCCAGGGTATCGCCCGTGGCGGCCTGGCGGCGGTGTGCCTGGCGGTGGCCGGCCCGGTCGATGGCGATGAATTCCGCTTCACCAACAACCACTGGCGCCTGAGCCGCACGGCATTTTGCAAGACCTTGCAGGTCGAGCGACTGTTGCTGATCAATGATTTCACCGCGATGGCGCTGGGCATGACCCGTCTGCGCGAAGGGGAGTTCCGCGAGGTGTGCCCCGGCCAGGCCGACCCCTCGAGGCCGGCACTGGTGATCGGCCCAGGTACTGGCCTGGGGGTGGGCTCGTTGCTGCGTCTGGGCGAACAGCACTGGAAGGCCCTGCCGGGTGAAGGCGGGCATGTTGACCTGCCGGTAGGCAATGCTCGCGAAGCGGCAATCCACCAGCAGATCCACAGTCAGATCGGCCATGTCAGCGCCGAGGCCGTGCTCAGTGGTGGTGGCCTGGTGCGGCTGTACCAGGCGATCTGTGCGCTGGACGGCGACACGCCCAGGCACAAGACCCCGGCGCATATCACCGATGCCGCACTGGGCGGTGAGCCGCGGGCGCTGGCGGTGGTTGAGCAGTTCTGCCGTTTCCTTGGGCGAGTGGCGGGTAACAATGTGCTGACGCTGGGTGCACGAGGCGGGGTCTATATTGTTGGCGGTGTGATTCCGCGCTTTGCCGAGCTGTTCTTGCGTAGCGGGTTTGCCGCGAGTTTTGCCGACAAGGGGTGTATGAGTGGCTATTTTGCCGGGGTGCCGGTGTGGCTGGTGACGGCGGAGTTTTCCGGGTTGGAGGGGGCCGGTGTAGCGTTGCAGCAGGCGTTGGATCACTGATGGGGCCACTTGGCGGCCCCGATGGCAATACCCGACAGCAGGCAAAAAGACCTGCAATCAACAAGAGGAAGGACCACCTTGAGCACTGCCGGCAAATCGATCCTGATGGTCGACGACGACCAGGAAATCCGTGAACTGCTGCAAACCTACCTGAGCCGCTCCGGCTTCCAGGTGCATGCCGAGGCTGACGGCAAGGGCTTTCGCCGTGCGCTGGAAACCACGCCCTGCGACCTGGTCATTCTTGACGTCATGTTGCCCGACGAAGACGGCTTCAGCTTGTGCCGCTGGGTACGCCAGCACCCACGCCAGGCGCGCGTACCTATCATCATGCTCACCGCCAGCTCCGACGAGGCTGACCGGGTCATTGGCCTGGAACTGGGCGCTGACGATTATCTGGGCAAGCCGTTCAGCCCCCGTGAACTGCAAGCGCGAATCAAGGCCCTGCTGCGCCGCGCTGAATTCGGCCATGCCGCACCGGGCAGTGCGGTGCTGGCCTTCGACGACTGGCGCCTGGACACGGTCAGCCACCGCCTGTTCCACCGTGATGGAGAGGAGGTGATCCTCTCCGGCGCCGACTTTGCCCTGCTCAAACTGTTCCTCGATCACCCGCAGCAAATCCTCGACCGCGACACCATCGGCAACGCCACCCGTGGCCGCGAACCGATGCCGCTGGACCGTATCGTCGACATGGCGGTCAGCCGTCTGCGCCAGCGCCTGCGCGATACCGACAAACCTCCCCGGCTGATCCGCACCGTGCGAGGCAGTGGTTACTTGTTGGCGGCGCATGTCTGCTGTGCACCCTGAGCGGCGCTGGCGCCTGCTGCCGCGCTCCTTGCTGGGGCGCATGCTGCTGCTGACCTTGCTGGTTGTCCTGCTGGCCCAGGGGTTGTCCAGCATTATCTGGGTATCTCAGCTGCGCGCCAGCCAGCTTCAGGGGCTGCGTGCCAGCGCCAGCAGCCTGGCCCATTCCATGAGTGCCAGCGTCAGTTACTTCCGCTCGCTGCCGGTGGCCTACCGGCCGCTGGTGCTCGACCAATTGCGCAGCATGGGCGGCACGCGTTTCTTCGTGTCGCTTAACGCCACGCCGCTGGACATGCAGGCACTGCCCATCACCCCTCGCAAGCAGGCGGTGATCGATGTGTTCCAGCAGGTGCTGCACGAGCGCCTGGGTTCACAGATGGAAATTTTCGTAGCGTTCGTCGCCCCCGACGACCTGCGTATCTTCAACAGTGGCCTGAAGCTCGACGAGCTACCGCGCTCCTGGGCGCATTACTCGTTGACCCTGGAACCACTCAACCCGCCGGTGCTGGTAACGCAGATCCGTCTGGGTGAGGGGGAGTGGTTGTATATCGCCTCGTTGCTGCCTGAACCCTATACCAGCCTGGAGGCCGAACGCCTGCCTCGGCAGCAGATCGGTTTCATCGTGCTCACCACAACCTTGCTGCTGCTGTTCATCGGCCTGCTGGTGCACTGGCAAAGTTGGCCGCTCAAACGGCTGGCGCGGGCTGCGCGGGAAATGTCGTTGGGCGCCGATGTGGCGCCGTTGGCTGAAGCGGGCGGCAGTGAAGTGGTCGAGGTTAGTCGGGCGTTCAACAGCATGCGTGAGCGAATAAGCCGCTACCTGACCGAACGCAGCCAGTTGTTCAGCGCCATTTCCCACGACCTGCGCACGCCAATCACCCGCTTGCGCCTGCGTGTCGAACTGCTGGAGGACGAGCGCCTGCAGGCCAAGTTCAGCCAGGACCTGGACGAGCTGGAGTTGCTGGTCAAAGGCGCCTTGCAGTGCGTAAAGGACACCGACATCCACGAAAACATCGAGCCGGTCGACCTCAACCAGGTGCTGGAGATTCTGGCCGAGCCTTACCTGGGCGATGGTCGCATCACCGTCGAGGGCCAGGCGCTGGCGCCTTACCCGGGCAAGCCGCTGGCATTGCGTCGTTGCATCGGCAACCTGATCGACAACGCCATCAAGTACGGCGAACGGGCGCGGCTGCGCATCATCGACGGGGCAGAAGGCTTTGTGCTGCAGGTGGATGACCAGGGGCCCGGGGTGCCGCAGCAGCAGCTGGAACAGGTGTTCGAGCCGCATTTCCGTCTGGCCGGGCAGCAGCAGGGGTATGGGCTGGGGTTGGGCATTGCGCGCAACATCGCCCATAGCCATGGGGGCGAGGTGAGCTTGCTGAACCTGCGCGAGGGCGGGCTGCGGGTGACTCTGTATCTGCCACGGGGTATGGATTGATTTTTTGGGGGGCCTGTGTGGGCCTCTTCGCGGGCAAGCCCGCTCCCACAGGTACAGCGTAAACTTGGAAGGCTGTGTGGTCTTTGTGGGAGCGGGCGCGCCCGCGAAGAGGCCAATACAGGCAGGCGAAATGTCACTGACCGGTGACAATCCCGCCGTCCTTCGTGACATCCGCCATGACCCCGCTGGCTAGAATTCGCAAATGACTGGCAAGGATCAAGCTGGCCCATGACCTCCCTCAACCTGTCCGCTGACAGCTGGCTCAATGCCCCGGCCCACAATGCCTGGCGCTTGGCCGAAGCACAGCGCCTGCTGGCCTTTGCCAAGGCCGCGAAACTACCCGACGGTTTCGGCAATCTGGATGCCAACGGGCAACTCGCTCCTGGTGCCCGTGCCGAAACCATGAACACCGCCCGCATGACCCATTGCTTCGCCTTGGCCCATCTGCAGGGCATCCCTGGCAGCCTGGCCTATGCCGAGCACGGTGTGGCAGCACTGCGCGGAGCCATGCAGGATGCCGACCACGGCGGCTGGTTCGCTCACCCCGACGGCCACGTCGATAGCGGCAAGGCGGCCTACCTGCATGCCTTCGTCGCCCTGGCTGCCAGCTCGGCGGTTGTGGCGGGCGCTGTCGACGCTGGCACGCTGTTGGCAGACGCAATCCAGGTGATCGAAGCGCATTTCTGGAGCGAAGAAGAAGGTGCCCTGCGGGAAGCCTTCTCCCGCGCCTGGCAGCTCCCCGAGCCGTACCGGGGCGCCAACAGCAACATGCACGCGACCGAGGCCTTTCTGGCCTTGGCAGATGCCACCGGCAACGGCCTGTGGCTGCAACGCGCCCTGCGAATCGCCGAACGCATCATCCATGGCCATGCTACCGCCAACGGTTATCGGGTGATCGAACATTTCGATGCCCATTGGCAACCGCTGCCGGATTACAACCTCGAACACCCCGCCGACCCCTTCCGGCCTTATGGCACTACACCCGGGCATGCCCTGGAGTGGGCGCGGTTGCTGTTGCACCTGGAAGCCAGCCTTGAACGGGCCGGCTTGTACGCCCCGCAATGGCTGCCGGACAGTGCCCGCGCATTGTTCGACACCGCCTGCCAGCAGGCCTGGAACATCGATGGCGAACCGGGTTTCGTCTATACGCTGGACTGGGCTGATCGCCCGGTGGTGCATGCACGACTGCACTGGGTGCACGCCGAGGCCTGCGCCGCTGCGGCAGCCCTGTTGCAACGCACCGGCGAGACGCATTACGAACAGTGGTACCGCTGCTGCTGGGGCTTTATCGCCAATCATTTCATCGACCCCATCGGCGGCAGCTGGCACCACGAACTCGATGCACACAACCAGCCGGCCGGCACCCTCTGGCCGGGCAAGCCCGACCTCTATCACGCCTACCAGGTGCTGCTGTTGCCAGGCTTGCCCCTGGCACCCAGCCTGGCCAGCAACCTGGGCGGCAATGTAACCAAACGATGACATTCACGCATCGCTTCGTTACCTGACGAGGCAAGCGCGCTGTTTAGACTTCATGCAACGCAAGCGATCGACTTGCACGGCATAACAACAAGAAAGGTGCCTCGATGAATTCCACGCTCCGTTTCGCTGCCGCAATTTCCTTTGCCTCCTTGATCCCCCTGGGTGCCCAGGCTGCTGACGCCAAAGGCAGCGTCGAAGTGGTGCACTGGTGGACCTCCGGTGGTGAAAAAGCCGCGGTCGATGTGCTCAAGGCCCAGGTCGAAAAAGATGGCTTCATCTGGAAGGACGGCGCCGTTGCCGGCGGCGGCGGTGCCACGGCCATGACCGTGCTCAAGAGCCGCGCGGTGGCCGGCAACCCGCCTGGCGTCGCGCAAATCAAGGGCCCGGACATCCAGGACTGGGCGGCCACCGGCCTGCTGGACGCCGATGTGCTCAAGGATGTGGCCAAGGAAGAAAAGTGGGACTCCCTGCTGGACAAGAAAGTCGCTGACACCGTGAAGTACGACGGTGATTATGTTGCCGTGCCGGTGAATATCCACCGTATCAACTGGCTGTGGATCAACCCCGAAGTATTCAAGAAGGCCGGCATCGACAAGGCGCCCACCACCCTCGACGAATTCTACGCCGCCGCTGACAAGCTCAAGGCGGCTGGCTTCATCCCGCTGGCCCATGGTGGCCAACCCTGGCAGGACAGCACCGTGTTCGAAAGCGTGGTGTTGTCGGTAATGGGCGTCGACGGCTACAAGAAGGCCTTGGTCGACCTCGACAACACCGCCCTGACCGGCCCGGACATGGTCAAGGCGCTGACCGAGCTGAAGAAGGTCGCCACCTACATGGACCCGGACGGCAAGGGCCAGGACTGGAACCTGGAAGCCGCCAAGGTCATCAACGGCAAGGCCGGCATGCAGATCATGGGCGACTGGGCCAAGAGCGAATGGACCCTGGCGAAGAAAACCGCCGGCAAGGATTACCAGTGCGTGCCATTCCCCGGCACCGACAAGGCGTTCCTGTACAACATCGACTCGCTGGTGGTGTTCAAGCAGAACAACGCTGGCACCTCTGCTGGCCAGCAGGATATCGCCCGCAAGGTGCTGGGTGAGGACTTCCAGAAGGTCTTCAGCATCAACAAGGGCTCGATCCCGGTACGCAACGACATGCTTGCCGACATGGGCAAGTATGGTTTCGATGCCTGTGCTCAAACCTCCGCCAAGGACTTCCTGGCCGACGCCAAAACGGGCGGCCTGCAACCGAGCATGGCGCACAACATGGCCACCACGCTGGCCGTGCAGGGCGCGTTCTTCGATGTGGTGACCAACTACATCAACGACCCCAAGGCCGACCCGGCCGATGCGGCGAAGAAGCTGGCGGCGGCTATCAAGGCTGCCCGGTAACGGCTGTTCGCGGGCACGCCCGCTCCCACATGGGCCCTGCTCACCACAGTTCCTGGTCATGACGCCGGACCTGTGGGGGCGGGCTTGCCCGCGAAGCGGTGCGCAGCACCGCCACTACCTCGGGATTCAATACATGAGCACTACCACCGCCCAACTGCGGGCCTCACCCCTGGACGCGCTTCAGCGCTGGCTGCCCAAGCTGGTGCTGGCACCCAGCATGTTCATCGTCCTGGTGGGCTTCTACGGCTACATCCTCTGGACCTTCGTGCTGTCCTTCACCACCTCGACCTTTCTGCCCACCTACAAGTGGGCGGGCCTTGCGCAATACGCCCGTCTGTTCGACAACGACCGCTGGTGGGTGGCAAGCAAGAACCTGCTTCTGTTCGGCGGCCTGTTCATTGCCATCAGCCTGGCCATCGGTGTGTTGCTGGCGGTGCTGCTGGACCAGCGCATCCGCCGTGAGGGCTTCATTCGCACCATTTACCTGTACCCCATGGCGTTGTCGATGATCGTCACCGGCACCGCGTGGAAATGGCTGCTCAACCCCGGCATGGGCCTGGACAAGCTGTTGCGTGACTGGGGCTGGGAGGGTTTTCGCCTGGACTGGCTGATCGACCCTGACCGGGTCGTGTACTGCCTGGTGATCGCCGCCGTGTGGCAGGCCTCGGGCTTTATCATGGCGATGTTCCTCGCCGGCCTGCGCGGCGTTGACCAATCGATCATCCGCGCCGCACAGATCGACGGTGCCAGCTTGCCGCGCATCTACTGGACTGTAGTGCTGCCCAGCCTGCGCCCAGTGTTCTTCAGCGCGCTGATGATCCTTTCGCACATTGCCATCAAGAGCTTCGACCTGGTGGCGGCAATGACGGCCGGCGGCCCGGGTTACTCGTCCGACCTGCCTGCAATGTTCATGTATTCGTTCACCTTCAGCCGCGGCCAGATGGGCATAGGCTCGGCCAGCGCCATCCTCATGCTCGGGGCGATCCTGGCGATCCTCGTGCCTTACCTGTACTCGGAGCTGCGGAGCAAACGCCATGCATAGTCCTGTCGACAAGCCGGTGCTCAGCTTCAGCCGTATGGCCATCCATACCGTGTTGCTGATCGCCGTGCTGCTGTATCTGGTGCCGCTGGTGGTGATGCTGCTGACCAGCTTCAAGACCCCCGAAGACATCAGCACCGGCAACCTGCTGAGCTGGCCTGCGGTGATTACCGGCATAGGCTGGGCCAAGGCCTGGGCAGCGGTCAGCGGTTACTTCTGGAACTCGATCATGATCACCGTGCCAGCGGTGCTGATCTCCACCGCTATTGGTGCACTGAACGGCTATGTGCTGTCGATGTGGCGCTTTCGGGGTTCGCAACTGTTCTTCGGCCTGCTGCTGTTCGGCTGCTTCCTGCCGTTCCAGACCGTGCTGCTGCCGGCCTCGTTCACCCTCGGCAAGCTTGGCCTGGCCAGCACCACCAGCGGCCTGGTGCTGGTGCATGTGGTCTACGGCCTGGCCTTCACCACGCTGTTCTTCCGCAACTTCTACGTGAGCATCCCCGACGCGCTGGTCAAAGCCGCACGGTTGGACGGTGCCGGGTTCTTCACCATCTTCCGCCGCATCATTCTGCCGATGTCCACGCCGATCATCATGGTCTGCCTGATCTGGCAGTTCACCCAGATCTGGAACGACTTCCTGTTCGGCGTGGTGTTCTCCAGCGGCGATTCGCAACCGATCACCGTAGCCCTGAACAATCTGGTCAATACCAGCACCGGGGCCAAGGAATACAACGTCGACATGGCGGCAGCGATGATCGCTGGCCTGCCAACCCTGCTGGTCTACGTGGTGGCAGGCAAATATTTCGTGCGCGGGCTGACGGCCGGCGCGGTCAAGGGGTAAGCCATGGCAACGCTCGAACTTCGCAATGTGAACAAAACCTACGGCAGCGGCCTGCCGGACACCCTCAAGGACATTCAGCTGTCGATCAAGGATGGCGAGTTCCTGATCCTGGTGGGGCCGTCGGGCTGCGGCAAGTCGACCTTGATGAACTGTATCGCCGGCCTGGAGCAGATTACCGGCGGCGCCATACTCATCGACGAGCAGGACGTCAGTGGCATGAGCCCCAAGGACCGCGATATCGCCATGGTGTTCCAGTCCTATGCGCTGTACCCCACCATGAGCGTGCGTGAGAACATCGAGTTCGGCCTGAAGATCCGCAAGCTGCCCCAGGCCGCCATCGACGAGGAAGTGGCGCGGGTGGCCAAGTTGCTGCAGATCGAACACTTGCTGGCGCGCAAGCCGGCGCAGCTGTCCGGTGGCCAACAGCAGCGCGTGGCCATGGGCCGGGCGCTGGCGCGGCGACCCAAGATCTACCTGTTCGATGAACCCCTGTCCAACCTCGACGCCAAGCTGCGGGTCGAAATGCGCACCGAAATGAAGTTGATGCACCAGCGCCTGAAGACCACCACGGTGTACGTCACCCATGACCAGATCGAGGCCATGACCCTGGGCGACAAGGTGGCGGTGATGAAGGACGGCATCATCCAGCAGTTCGGCACCCCGCAGCAGATCTACAACGACCCGGCCAACCAGTTCGTAGCCAGCTTCATCGGTTCGCCGCCGATGAACTTCATTCCGGTGCGTCTGGCCAGGCACGATGGCCGCTTGCTGGCGCTGCTCGACAGCGGCCAGGCGCGCTGCGAGCTGCCTTTGGGGCTGGCTGCTGACGAGCTGGAGGGGCGCGAGATCATCCTCGGCATCCGCCCTGAGCAGATCGCCCTGGGCGCTGCTGACGGTAATGGTTTGCCGGGTATCCGCGCCGAGGTGCAGGTCACAGAGCCCACCGGGCCGGACCTGCTGGTGTTCGTCACGCTCAACCAGACAAAAGTGTGCTGCCGCCTTGCACCGGATGTGGTGTGCCGGGTGGGTGACACCCTCAACCTGCAATTCGACCCGGCCCGGGTGCTGCTGTTCGACGCCGACAATGGCGAGCGCCTGCACCTGGCCAGCACTGGCGCAACTGCAAAGGACAACGTGGCTCACTTCAAAGGCCGTTGACTCGTCTACACCATCAATAAGAAAAAGAGGACGCAAAGGGATGGAACAGCGCAAACGCATCAAGACACTGGGATCGTTGGCCTTGCTTGCACTTGTAGGCAGCAGCGGTACCCAGGCTGCCGAGGCTTTTTCCAGCGAATCAAAATGGATGACCGGCGATTGGGGCGGCACCCGGACCGAGCTGCTGGACAAGGGCTATGACTTCACCCTCGACTATGTGGGCGAGGTGGCTGGCAACCTGCATGGCGGCTACAACGACGACAAGACCGCACGCTACAGCGACCAGTTCGCCCTCGGCGCGCATCTGGACTTGCAGAAGATACTGGGCTGGCATGATGCCGAGTTCAAGCTGGCAATCACCGAGCGAAGCGGTCGCAACCTGTCCAACGACCGCATCAGCGACCCGCGCGCCGGGCAGTTCAGCTCGGTGCAGGAGGTGTGGGGCCGTGGCCAGACCTGGCGCCTGACCCAGATGTGGATCAAGCAGAAGTACTTCGACGGCGCACTGGACGTGAAATTTGGCCGCTTTGGCGAAGGCGAGGACTTCAACAGCTTCCCTTGTGACTTCCAGAACCTGGCTTTCTGCGGCTCGCAGGTGGGCAACTGGGTGGGCGGCATCTGGTACAACTGGCCGGTCAGCCAGTGGGCGCTGCGGGTGAAGTACAACATCACGCCGGAGTTCTTCGTACAGGTCGGGGCCTTCGAGCAGAACCCTTCCAACCTGGAAACCGGCAACGGCTTCAAGCTCAGCGGCAGTGGCACCAAGGGTGCGATCTTGCCGGTGGAAGCGGTGTGGTCGCCCAAGGTCAATGGCCTGCCGGGCGAGTACCGCCTGGGTTACTACTACAGCACGGCCAAGGCTGACGATGTGTTCGACGACGTCAACGGCAACCCGCAGGCGCTGACAGGTGAAGCCTTCAAGTCGCACTCCAGCAAGCACGGGTGGTGGGTGGTGGCGCAACAGCAGGTCACCGCCCACGGCGGCGACGTCAACCGTGGCCTCAGCCTGTTCGCCAACTTTACCGTGCACGACAAGGCCACCAACGTGGTCGATAACTACCAGCAGGTGGGGTTGGTCTACAAAGGTGCTTTCGACGCTCGGCCCAAAGATGACATCGGCTTCGGCGTGGCGCGAATTCATGTGAATGACGACGTGAAGAAGCGCGCCGAGTTGCTCAACGGCCAGAGCGGCATCAACGATTACGACAACCCTGGTTTCGTGCCGCTGCAGCGCACCGAGTACAACGCAGAGCTCTACTACGGCTTCCACGTTACCAACTGGCTGACCGTGCGGCCTAACCTGCAGTACATCAAGAGCCCTGGCGGGGTGGACGAGGTAGATAACGCGCTGGTCGCTGGCTTGAAGATTCAGTCGTCATTCTGAGGGCACTTGTTGTAAATTTACGCCAATCCATTATCGGTTCCTGGCACCCACTGGTCTGCAGTGGGTGTCGGGGATAGGCCGAGACAGCGCTATCTCGAACAACAAGAGCTCTGAACCATGCCCGAACATCCGCTCCATCGCTTCTTTTCCTCGCAGCGGCCACGGCCGACATTCGAATGGGAGCGTTACCAGCAGCGCGATGTCCTGATCATCGACCACCCCCGTTGCCAGGCGGTGTTCAGCCGCCAGGGCGCGCAGTTGCTGCACTTTCAACCGGCGGGTGAACGGCCGTGGCTGTGGTGCGCCGAACAGTGGCCGCAGGTGGGGGCGATCCGCGGTGGTGTACCGGTGTGCTGGCCCTGGTATGGCTGCCATCCCAGCGAAGACCTGTGGCCGGACCACGGCTGGGCGCGGCTGCTGGACTGGAAACTGGTGGACAGCCGTGAGGACGAGGAGGGCGTGACCCTGAAATGGCGGCTGGACCTGTGCGACTGGCAGGTCGACTTGCACGCCCGGCTAGGTAGCCGTATGGAACTGAGCCTGAGCACCGAACATCAGGACAGCGAACCCTGCCAGCTGAGCCATGCGCTGCTGGCGTACTGGCGCATCAGTGATGTGTCCGAGATAGCGCTGTCCGGTCTGGAAGACATTGAAGGCTACGACCGCCTCAACCGCCAGGCTTGCCGTGAAGATGGCGCGCTGAAGCTCAAGGGCGGCTGCCAGAAGGTCTACCCCGGTACGCCACGGGTGCAATTGCAGGACCCGGCCTGGCAGCGCGAGCTGTGCATCGACACCGGTGACAGCGACGACACCGTGGTCTGGCACCCTGGCAATCGCCCGCTGATGGGGGTGACTGGCCGCGAGTCGCAGCGTTTTGTCTGCGTCGAGGCGACCAGCGGCAGTGGCGAAGGCCTGAGCCTGGCGCCTGGGCAGCGTGCGCACCTGCGTTTGCAGGCGCACCGGCTCAATTGAGTTCGTCGTCCTCGATCGGGTAGCGGCTGGCGTTGAGGCTTTCCTTGATCTTGCGCAGGTGGGGCTGGAAGTCCACGCCGCGGCGCAGGGTCATGCCGGTGGCCAGCACATCGAGCACGGTCAGCTGGATGATCCGCGAGGTCATCGGCATGTAGATGTCGGTATCTTCCGGCAGCGGGATGTGCAGGCTCAGGCTGCAGGCATTGGCCAGTGGCGAGCCTGCGGCGGTCAGGCCCAGCACCGAAGCGCCGTTTTCACGTGCCAGGCGTGCCACTTCGACCAGTTCGCGGGTGCGTCCGGTGTAGGAAATGATCACGAACAGATCGCCGGTGTGGGCGACCGAGGCCAGCATGCGTTGCATCAGCACATCGGCGTGGGCCGACACGGCCAGGTTGAAGCGGAAGAACTTGTGCTGCGCATCCAGGGCCACTGGAGCCGAGGCTCCAAGGCCGAAGAAGTGGATCTGCCGGGCCTGGATCATCATGTCCACGGCGCGGCTGACCTGCTGCGGGTCCAGTTGCTGGCAGGCGCTGTCAAGCGAGGCGATGGCGCTGGCGAAGATCTTCTGGGTGTAGGCGGCCGGGTCATCGTCGGCCTCCACCGCGCGGCTGACATAGGCGGCACCACTGGCCAGGCTCTGCGCCAGTTGCAGCTTGAGTTCGGGGTAGCCGCTGACGCCGAACGAGCGGCAGAAGCGGTTGACGGTCGGTTCGCTGACCTTGGCCGCCTGGGCCAGCGCAGCGATGCTGAAACGGGTGGCTTGTTGCGGGTTGAGCAGGATGACTTCGGCGACTTTGCGTTCGGCCTTGTTCAGCTCGTCGAGGCGGCCCTGGATCTGTTCCAGGAGGTTTCGCACGCGGTCCATGGGTGTGTCCTTGGGTCGGGAAGACAGCCGGCTGTGGGAGCAGCAGGCTTTTTGCACGGTCGTCTATCGTACTGTCGGTGCGGTTGGCGTACCACTTGTCTGTAACACTTGTGTGTAATGTTGTGGTTTTTACTACATTATCCCTTGAAAACCGTGTGTGAAAGCGGTATTCCTAGACCAACTTTAGGAAAGAACCAACATCATGGCTGCAATCAGTGTCGAACCTTGCACCTTTGCCCTGTTTGGCGCCCTCGGCGACCTGGCACTGCGCAAGCTGTTTCCTGCGCTCTACCAGCTCGACCGGGCCAACCTGTTGCACCCGGACACCCGCCTGCTGGCCCTGGCTCGCGAGGCCGGCAGTGCGCAGGAGCACCTGGACAGTATCGAAGCCCACCTGCGCCGGCACGTGCCCGAGACAGACATCGAGCCTGCTGCGCTGGGGCGCTTCCTCGCCCGCCTGAGTTACCAGCACCTGGACTTCCTTCAGCCCGAGGGTTACCAGGCCCTTGCCGAGCAACTGCCTGGCGAGCTGCCGCTGATCGCCTACTTCGCCACGGCGGCGGCGGTGTATGGGGCCATCTGCGAAAACCTCGACAAGGTCGGGCTGGCTGCGCGCACCCGGGTAGTGCTCGAGAAACCTATTGGCCACGACCTGGAGTCGTCGCGCCGGGTCAACGATGCCGTGGCGCGGTTCTTCCCTGAAAGCCGGGTCTATCGCATCGACCACTACCTGGGCAAAGAGACGGTGCAGAACCTGATTGCCCTGCGTTTCGCCAATAGCCTGTTCGAAACCCAGTGGAACCAGAATTCCATCTCCCATGTGGAGATTACCGTGGCGGAAAAGGTCGGTATCGAGGGCCGTTGGGGCTATTTCGACAAGGCCGGCCAGCTACGCGACATGATCCAGAACCACCTGCTGCAGTTGCTGTGCCTGATCGCCATGGACCCGCCCAGCGAACTGTCCGCCGATGCCATCCGTGACGAGAAGGTGAAAGTGCTGAAGGCCCTCGCACCGATCACCGGCGACGGCCTGAGCACCAGTGTGGTGCGCGGCCAGTACATTGCTGGCTACAGCGAAGGCAAGCCGGTGCCTGGTTACCTGGAAGAAGACAACGCCAACGCCCAGAGCGACACCGAAACCTTCGTCGCCCTGCGCGCCGACATCCGTAACTGGCGCTGGTCGGGCGTGCCGTTCTACCTGCGAACCGGCAAGCGTATGCCGCAAAAACTGTCGCAGATCGTCATTCACTTCAAGGAAACGCCGCACTACATCTTCGCCCCGGAACAGCGTTTGCAGATCGGTAACAAGCTGATCATCCGCCTGCAACCGGACGAAGGCATTTCTTTACGGGTGATGACCAAGGAGCAGGGCCTGGACAAAGGCATGCAACTGCGCAGTGGCCCATTGCAGCTGAATTTTTCCGATGCCTGGCGCAGTGCAAGAATTCCGGATGCCTACGAGCGGCTGTTGCTCGAAGTGATGCGCGGCAACCAGAACCTGTTCGTGCGCAAGGACGAAATCGAGTATGCCTGGAAGTGGTGCGACCAGTTGATCGCCGGCTGGCGTAATGCGGGCGACGCGCCCAAGCCGTACGCTGCGGGCTCCTGGGGGCCAATGAGCTCGATTGCACTGATCACACGCGATGGGAGGGCGTGGTATGGGGATATCTGAACTGAAGCTGCCAGCGGCCGTGAAGGCTCATGAACTGGCGGATGCCAAGGCACTGTCCGTGTCCTTGGCTCATGATGTGGCTGAGCGCCTGCGCGCAGCGATTGCCGCCAAGGGGCAGGCCTGCTTGGTGTTGTCTGGCGGACGCAGCCCGGTGCCGTTCCTGGAGAAGCTGGCCAGCGAGAATCTGGACTGGGCCAAAGTCATCGTCAGCCTGGCTGATGAGCGCTGGGTGCCGGTAGAGCACGTCGACAGCAATGCCGGCCTGCTGGCCCGTCACCTGTTGAAGGGCGCAGCCGCCAAGGCCCGTTTCGTTGGCCTGTATCAGCAGGCGGAGAACCTCGATGCAGCTGCGCTCAAAGCTGACCAGGCCTTGGCTGAGCTACCGCCGATCGACGTGCTGGTGCTGGGCATGGGCGACGATGGCCATACCGCCTCGCTGTTCCCCGCCAGTCCCAACCTTGAAGCAGGCCTGGACCCGGCCGGCCCACGCCGCTGCCTGCCGTTGCTGGCGCCGAGCGTGCCGCACCAGCGCCTGTCGATGACCCGTTCGCTGCTGGCCAGTGCTGCCTTCATCGCGCTGTCTGTGCAAGGCCAGAGCAAACTCGCTACCCTGCGCGCCGCGCTGGCGGGCAACGACCTTACTGAAATGCCGATTCGCGCTTTTCTTCACGACCCCCTGGACATCTACTGGTGCCCATGAGCCAAGGATCCACAGTCATGACCACCCTTGAACGCCCGCAGCCCAAGCTCTCGATGGCTGATAAAGCCGCGCGGATCGACGCCATTTGCAAAAAGGCGCGCATCCTGCCGGTAATCACCATTGCTCGTGAGGAAGACATCCTGCCGCTGGCTGACGCCCTGGCCGCCGGCGGCATCCGTACCCTGGAAGTGACCCTGCGCTCACAGCATGGCCTCAAGGCCATTCAGGTGCTGCGTGAGCAGCGCCCGGAGCTGTGTGTCGGCGCTGGTACCGTGCTCGACCGCAGCATGTTCGCAGCGGTTGAGGCTGCGGGCGCGCAGTTCGTCGTTACCCCAGGCATTACCCAGGACATTCTCGAGGCGGGGGTGGACAGTGAAATCCCGCTGTTGCCGGGCATCAGTACGCCGTCTGAAATCATGATGGGCTATGCCCTGGGCTACCGCCGGTTCAAGTTGTTCCCGGCGGAGATCAGCGGCGGCGTAGCAGCGATCAAGGCCTTTGGTGGCCCATTCGGCGATATTCGTTTTTGTCCCACTGGCGGTGTAAACCCGGCCAACGTGCGCAACTACATGGCACTGCCAAACGTGATGTGCGTGGGGGGGACCTGGATGCTCGACAGCAGCTGGATCAAGAACGGTGACTGGGCGCGGATCGAAGCGTGCAGTGCCGAGGCGATGGCACTGCTGGACGCCAACTGAATCAGTTGTGTGCTTTACGGCTTATGGGGCGCTTGGTCGGCGCCCCTTTTTTTGCCTGGAGTATTTGCACTGGTTGTGCTGGCCTTTTCGCGGGTAAACCGATCTCCTACGCACTGATCTGCGGTGGACATACACCGGGGGGTGGGCACAGGCC
>NZ_JBICJS010000002.1:0-418 GCF_043103305.1 Pseudomonas sp. YQ_5
AAAAATTCCAGGCCTGCTCGAATTGCTGTGGGGCATGCCGTGAAGCAGGCAACTCGGTGGAGGGCACCGGCTTCGCCGGTGTTCGCGGGTAAACCCGCTCCTATGTATGGACTCGCCTCCCACGGACCATCTCAGGCTGCGACAATATTCCCGTTACCTTAACGTGACTTTTCCGCGCCCCCCCTACGTCAAGACTCTGGTTCGGGGCACTTCTGCTCTTGGACCTGGCGATGCCAGCGTACCGTGCTGCGCATTCCTGGACTTCCACCGTCCCATCACTTGAGGTAGCAAGCAAGATGGCCAAGGCCGCCGATGTCGTTGTGCAATGCCTGGAAAATGAAGGTGTCGAGTATGTATTCGGCATCCCCGGTGAGGAAAACCTCGACCTGCTCGAATCCCTGCGCAAGTCGAAGATCAA
>NZ_JBICJS010000030.1:0-29782 GCF_043103305.1 Pseudomonas sp. YQ_5
CCCAACTGCCCTCTAAACGCATCGTAAGCCGCTACCGGCAAGCTGATCCCCTCACGAACCGCACAATCATAAGCTTGCTCTTTCCCCTTCCCCGGCAAGTAAACCCCCAAGGCTTCAAGCCGAGCCATCTGCTCGCCCAACCTTAAAGCAAAACACTCATCCAGCAACCTGGGCGCAATACCAACCACCAGCATCCCAGCCCCAGGCGATTCGCTCCCAGCACGGAAATCCGCTGCATCCAGCGACCAATTGGCCCCCGTCACTCCCGCCGCAAGTACCTCAACCATCAACGCAATATTAGCCCCACGGCCGCCCCCAAATGCCAGCAATGTCCCATGCAATGCCTCCCGCGCGCTGCGCGTTTCATTGCCTTGCGCATCAACCGCCCAGCCTGCCGGTATCGGCTCCCCCGCTTCAGCAGCCCGCAACAGGTTCACGTAGGCCGTGGCGCTGCTGGCTTGGTCAATCGCCAGTAACCGCCCCGTGTCACTGGCGGCGGCAAATGCGATGGGGTTGGTGGAGTACAGCGGCTGGCTCTGGCCGGCCACGGTGAGCAGCGGTGAGCCGTTGGTGAACGCCAACGCGACCAGCCCCTCGCGCGCCAGGCGACGGGTGTAATAGCCCAACTCGCCGCAGGTGAACGCGTTGAACTGCGCAAACAGGGCGATACCCAGTTGATGCGCATTGCTGCACAGCGCTGGGAAGGCGCGATCGAACCCCAGTTGCGCGATGCCTCGGGCCGCGTCGCAGCGGATCATGGCCGGCGCGACCTGGGTCACGATGGGCTCGGCAGCCGTGGCGATTCGGCCAGTGGCAAAGCCGCTGAGGTAGTCAGGCAAATGGCCGAAACCGACTTCGTGTTGGCCATGGGCCTGGGCTGATACGGTGGCGGTTGCAAGCGCCGTGGCCACGGCGTAGCTGGTGCCATGGGCCAGGCAGAGCTGGCGCGCGAAGGTGGTGGCATCGGTCAGCGACAGGCGCTTTTCGGGTTTGTGGTCGTCCATGGGGCTTCGGTGCTCTCGGGTTGAAGGTGTGCCGCAGCCAGCGAACCTGCAAGGGCGGCGGTAGCCGCGAATGAACGATAACGCGTCATTCCTGAAAGCTCGCGGTGCGTTCATTCGCGGCTAAAGCCGCTCCTACGGGATTTGATTACCTTTACTGAATCATCCTGGGCTCACCCACTTTTGCAGCCTCGCGGTCCAGGCCAAACGAGGCGAGGATTTCTGCGATTTCGCCCGAGGCGTGCAAGGCCTGGATGTTCTTGCCCAGTGCCTCGCCCAGGGCGGCGTTGGCCTTGGTGTACGGGAAGGCGCTCTGCCCGGGCTCAAGCGTGGCCTTGACCCGTTGATCGGGCTCAGACACCTTGATGCTCTTGCCGGGGTAGCCGCCCTTCTGCTGCGAAGACACGGCCACCGCGAAGCTGTCCGCGCCAACCTGGATGCGCCTGGACGCCAGGTCCTGGGCCATGGCCACGGGGTTCGGGTAGAGCACCAGGTTATCGCCAAAGGCGTTCTTCAAATCGTCCACCCACAGGTAGCCCTGCACGGTGCCGATACGCTTGCCATCCAGTTCGGAAATCTTGGTGTAACCCTCATCCGAAATGATGCCCATCACGTCCAGGTACAAGGGTGCCGACAAGCCCAACGCCTTGCTTCGCTCTGCCGTGCGATACCAATCGCCGATGCCGACATCGGCGCGCTTTGCCACCACAGCCTGGACGACGGCTGCCGTGTCCACCACCATGGTTTTGACTTTGAGGCATTCGCGCTCGGCGATGCGCTTGATGATCTCGCCGTCCACGCCGCTCAACTGGTTGTTCGGCCCCGGTATCGAGTAAGGCGGGAAGACATACGCCGCTACGGTCAGCACACCCGGGGTGATGGTTTCAAACTGGTTCGCGGGGGTGCATTCGGCCAAGGCGTACGGGGCACCGGCCAAGGTCGAGCACAAGAACATCCAACGGGTAAAACGCTTGAATGAGCGAGTCATGACGTCACCTTTGCAATAAGAGAGCAGCAGCCGAAATCGGCGCGAGTGGATTTGTTGTTATGGCTGGCTGGGGGCCAGTCTTCTTTCCAGCGCTGCCACACCCAGGGTCGCCGGGGCGCAGACAGCGGCATACATCAAACCGGCCAGTATCAGCACCGGCATGTACTCGAACGTGGAAGAGCCAATGGAGGACGCCCGGCTGACAATTTCTGGCAGGGCGATGGTGAAACACAGCGACGAGGCCTGGAACATCATGATCGAGAACCCCAGCAGCGATGGCAGCGCCACCCGCAAGGCCTGAGGCAGGATCACAAAGCGCAGCGCGTCGAACCGGTTGAGGCCGATCACTTCGGCGGCCTCGGTTTGCCCTGCGGCCACCGACTCGATGCCACCGCGAATGATTTCACTGGTGTAGGCGGCCGTGCAGTACGCCATGGCCAGCGCAGCAGCCCAGAACGAGGTCAGGGTGAGGTTGACGCTGGGCAGGCCAAAGTAGAAGTACTGCAGCAGGATCAACGCCGGTGCGCCACGCCCCAGTTCCACCACCACCAGGGAGGGGTAACGCAACCAGCGGCTCGGCGCCGAAACGCCCAGTGCCAGCAACAGCCCCAGCACAACGCCCAGGCCCAGGCTCACCGCCGTGACCTGCATGGACAGCACAAAGCCCTTCCACAACTCCGGCAACCATTGCATCCACATCGTCAGCAGTTCGCTCATCGGGCAATCCTCTGTTTCAACGTGGCCGACAGCCAACGAGAGAACAAGGCCACTGGCACGCTGAGCACCAGGTACACCACCGCCGCCGCGCTGTAGACGCTCAGGCCCTGAAAGGTTTGCTGTGAAACCTGGTAAGCCTGAAAGCTGATTTCACCAACGCCAATCGTCGAGGCCACGGCCGAATCCTTGAGCAGGCCAATGGCGTAGGTGGCTGAGGTGGGAATGGCGATACGCACCAACTGCGGCAACACCACATCGAAAAACCGTTGCGGCGCCGACAGGTTAAGCACATAGGCGGCTTCGAACTGGCCGGCGGGAATCGCCGCGAACGCACCGCGGTATACCTCGGACATGTGCGCCGCCGTGATCAGCCCCAAGCCAACCACCGCTGCGGTAAATGGCGACAAGCTGATATAGCCGCCACCGATGCCGAAGAAGATGAAGAACAGCCAGACAATCGGGGGGATTGAGCGCAGGGTCAGCACCAGCATGGCAGCCAGAATGCTCAGCATCTTGAACCTGGACATGCGCAGGGCACAGATGGGAAACCCCAGCACTACGCCGACACAGAATGCGAGCACGGTAACGGCAATGGTCCAGGGTATGCCATTCAACAGCATCATCAGGATGTCTTTCATCAGCGATTCCTCACTGCCTGGAGGAACTGGATCACCCGTTCATGCTCGGGCTCGCGCATCACTCGCTGGCTCGGCCCGTGTTCGATGATGCGCCCGTCAGCCATGACCACCACCCGGTCAGACACGGTTTCGGCGAAGTGCATCTCGTGAGTCACGACAATCATCGACATGCCTTCGCCGGCCAGCTCTTTCATCACCGCCAGCACCTCCAGGCCCAGCTCGGGGTCCAGCGCCGAGGTCGGCTCGTCGAACAGCATCAGCTCAGGGTCCAGTGCCAGGGCGCGGGCGATGGCGATCCGTTGCTGCTGGCCACCGGAGCAGCGCGCCGGATAATGCTGGGCCTTGTCAGCCAGCCCAACGCGCTCGAGCAGTTGCAAGGAGCGGGCGTCGGCTTCCTTGGCGCTGCGGCCCAAGGTGCGGATTTGCGCCAGGCTGACGTTGCGCAGCACCGTCAGGTGCGGGAACAGGTTGAACGACTGGAACACCATGCCAATGCGCCGGCGCAACTTCAGCAGCTCTGTACGGGGCAATGCCTTGCCAGCTTCGATGTGCACGCCATCCATGCTGACACGCCCCTTGGTCGGCGGCTCCAGTTGGTTGATGCAGCGCAGCAAGGTACTTTTGCCCGACCCACTGGGGCCGATAATGGCCACCACCTCGCCCTTGTTCATTTCAAAACACACGTCGTGCAAGACGGGGTAAGGGCCAAACTGTTTATGAATGCCCTCCAGGCGCAAGAACGGTTCGGCGCTGGCCACCGGGCGCGGCGCCAAGGTGGGTGCGGTTTCGATCACGGTCATACTGCTCATGGTTTTGCTCCAGCTATCGATCGCCGTCGACCAAGGGTGTGCGCGAGAGTTTGATCGGCCCGTTGGCGCTGATCAGCACCTGTTCTTCGAGCTTCACCCCTTCCCCACCGCCTTGCTCACCGATGTAACTTTCCACCGACACCACCATGTTTTCCTCGAACAGGCCGTCGTACCCCCACTCGGCGAAATCCACCGCGTAGGCGACGCTGGGGTACTCGTCCACCAGCCCGACACCGTGCAGCATCATCATGTAGCGGTTGTGCTCGAAGCGCTGGGGCACCGGCCAGCAGCGCTCGGCGAACTCGCGAAAGGAAAGGCCCGGGCGCAGCAGTTCGACGTTGTGGTTGATCTGCTGCGAGGCAATGTCCAGCAAGTCGCGTTGGGCCATGGTCGGCGCCTTGCCAGGGCAGATGAAGCTGCGCGAAATGTCTGAAAGGTAGCCGCCGGGCCCGACCATGTCGGTGTCGAAACAGACCATTTCACCGGCCTTGATGACCTTGTCAGTGGCGTCCTGAAACCACGGATTGGTGCGCGGCCCGGAGCTGAGCAGGCGGCTTTCGGCCCACTCTCCGCCGTGCGCGACGTTGGTGCCGTGCATGATGCTCCACAGCTGGTTTTCAGTAACCCCCGGCACCAGGCTTGTGCGCATCCGGGCAATGGCCAGGTCGCAAACGCCCATGGACACCCGGTGGCTGGCCACTTCTTCAGCCGATTTGATCAAGCGTGCCTGCTCCATCAATGGCTGCGCATCGAACAGCTCAATGCCTTGGTGTGTCAGGCGCTGCGCGCCCCAAGGGTCGCAGCGGTCGACCGCCAAGCGGCGATTGCCGCCACCGTGACGGGCCATCAGGTCCGCCACCTCCTGTGCCCAGCGCTCGGCTTTTTCCTGCACGCGGGGGCCGGCAAGGAAATACAGCCAGGGAATCGCCGGGCGAATTTCATCGATGGTTTCAACGTGCTCGCTGTTGTGCCGGCTGCTGGTGAACTCGAACAGCACCACCGGGCCGTCGGTGGCCACGAACACATAGCGGCTGGGCGAGTGCATCACCCACAAACCAAGGTTATTGGTGTCGGTGGCATAGCGAATATTGATCGGATCGGCCAACAGAATGCCGGCGTAATCCTGGGCGCGCAGTTGCTCGCGAATGCGCTCCAGGCGGTAATGGCGCAAGGCTTTGCGATCGATGGCGGCATACGCATCGAGTAACGCCGTGTCGACCGGCGCGATGGCATGTTCAGTGACCTTGGCATCGCTGCGAAAGCGCAGGTCGCGTTCGGTTAACGCCGTGAGCAGCTCAATGGAATCAGAACCCGTTTGCATGTAACAACCTCCGCTGAGTCAGACCAACTTTCGGGGCAGTAACTAAAGGCTTCTAAATCTGGTGACGGCTGTCTTTATTGTTGTGGGCGACGCAGGGCGGCTAGAGGTCCTTGACCAGCCGCAGGGCATCGTAGATGGCCGCATGGGTATTGCGCGACGCCACTGCATCACCAATGCGGAACAGCTGGAAGCGCCCTTCGGGGTTGCTGACAACGGTTTGCGGCTTGCCGACAATCAGGTCCATGTACTCCAAGGCACCTTCGTTGCTGGCCAGGGGTTTGAGGTCGAAATACAGCTCGTCCAGCGGCCGGGTGCCGTGGTTGACCACCACCTGATCCACCAGGCGCGTTTTGGTCAGGTCGCTGTAATCGGTGCCGATCGTGGCCAGCAATTGGTCGCCTTGTTTCTCCACGGCCTTGAGCCGGTAGGTGACGGTAAAGGTGGTGTCCAGTTGCTGTAACGCGCGCATGTAGGGCACCAGGTTCATGCCCATGACTTCTGGCGCGAACGAGCGGTCGGGGGTCATGATTTCTGTCTTGGCGCCACTGCGGGCTATGAATTCGGCGGCTTGCAGGCCGGCGTGGTCGCCCGCGTCGTCGTACACCAGCACATTGCGCCCAGGCTTAACGTCGCCGGAAATGATGTCCCAGCTTGAAACCAGGAACTGATTGCCGTGCTCCAGCACTTCGGTGTGCGGCATGCCCCCGGTCGCCACGATCACCACGTCGGCGTTTTCATCGAGCACAATCGCGGTGTCTGCCCAGGTATTGAAGTGGAACCTCACGCCAAGGCGCTCGCATTGCGCCATGCGCCAGTCGATGATGCTGATCATTTCCTTGCGCCGCTCGGACTGTGCGGTCAGGCGAATCTGCCCGCCGGGTTTGTCCGCCAGCTCGTACACCACCACCTCGTGGCCGCGCTCGCCTGCCACACGTGCCGCCTCCAGCCCACCAGGGCCGGCACCAATAATCACCACTTTGCGCTTATGCACAGCCTTGGGTATTTCATGAGGCATGGTGGTTTCACGCCCGGTCGCGGCGTTGTGGATGCAGTAGGCCGCGCCTGCGTTGTAAATGCGGTCCAGGCAATAGTTGGCGCCTACGCAAGGGCGGATATCGTCCTCACGGCCTTCAATGATCTTGCGCACGATGTGCGGGTCGGTCATGTGCGCGCGGGTCATGCCGACCATGTCCACCAACCCCGAGGCAATGGCATGACGCGCCGTAGCCACGTCGGGAATTTTTGCTGCATGGAAGGTCGGGAAGCCGGTCAGCGTCTTGATTTCGCCGGCAAAGTCCAGGTGCGGGGCATTGCGCATGCCCTGGATCGGGATGATGTCGGTCAGCCCGGCGTCAGTGGCGATGTTGCCGCGAATCACATTGAGGAAGTCGATCATGCCACTGTCTTTCAACAGTTGAGAGATCTGCAAACCCTCCTCTTTTTGCAGGCCTCCGGCGAGCACTTCGTCCCCGGTGTAGCGAATGCCGACAATAAACTCCGGGCCCACGCGCTTGCGAATGGCCGTAAGCACATCGAAGGTGAAGCGCAGGCGGTTTTGCAGCGAGCCGCCGTACGGCCCTTCCAGCTCGTTGGTCAGTGGCGACCAGAACTGGTCCATCAAGTGGCCGTAGGCTTGCAGCTCGATGCCATCCAGGCCGGCGGCCTTCATGCGTTCAGCGGCATCGGCATAGTCGCGAATGATGCGGTCGATGTCCCAGTGTTCAAGCTGCTTGGGGAAGGCGCGGTGTGCGGGTTCCTGATTGTGGGAGGGCGACACCACCGGTAGCCAGTCGCCTTTGTCCCAGCGGGTACGCCGGCCCAGGTGAGTGAGCTGGATCATCACCGCTGCACCATGTTCGTGGCACTCGTCGGTCAGGTCTTTCATCCAGCCGACCACTTCGTCCTTGTAAGCCAGAATGTTGTTGAACACGGGTGGGCTGTCACGGGAGATCGCGGCGGAGCCTGCGGTCATGGTCATGGCTACGCCGGCTTTGGCACGTTCAACGTGGTAGGCCCGGTAGAGCTTTTTCGGCATCCCGTCTTCCGGGTAGGCCGGCTCGTGGGAAGTGGTGATGATGCGGTTGCGCAGGGTCAAATGCTTGAGGCGATAAGGCTGAAGTAGCGGATCGTTTTTCATATCGGTCTCGCAAACAGGTCATCAGGCACGCCGACAATATGCCCCTGTGTACACAGGTGTCAATACTCTTGACGATGGTGTACAGTTGCCACGAAGCGCACATTGAAAAGGGAAGAAATGCCCATGAAAGGAACCACCTCAAAGGCGGAAGCAGCAGGCCGAGGTTCACTGGAAGGCTGGCTTAATGCGGCCTATGAAAGCCTGACCGAGTCAGGTGTGGATGCCGTGCGAGTGATGCCGCTGGCCAAAAAACTGAATTTGTCGCGCACCAGCTTCTACTGGTTTTTCGAAGACCGCGATGCCTTGCTCGCGGCCTTGATCGAGCAATGGAAAAACAAGAACACCTTCAACCTGGTGACCAAATCCCAGGCCTATGCCGAGTCCATCACCGAGGCGATTCTCAACGTCTTCGACTGCTGGCTGAACAGCGAATTGTTCGACTCGCAATTCGAGTTCGCCATGCGCAGTTGGGCGCTGCAGTCGCCGGAGGTGGCGCAGGAAATCGGCCAGGCAGACGCGCAACGCGTCGAGGCATTGCGGCAGATGTTCGACCGTTTCGGCTTTGAACACGATGCCGCGATTACCCGCGCCCGTTCCATCTACCTGACGCAAATCGGCTACATCAGCATGAAAACCCGGGAGCCCCTGGCCCAGCGCATGCGCTACATTCCCGAGTACCTGAAGATATTCACCGGCAGGGAGCCGGAAGCCCGTGAGCTGGAGCGCTTTTATCAGCGCAACGGTTTTAGCGGGGCCGATTTGAAGGTCTAAAAACACCGACTCACAAGTGAGTCTCTTTGAAGATACGGGGGTTCATTGCAAGCGTCAGGATCTTGCGCACCTGTGGCCACGGGTTCACCCGCGAACAGGGGCGCAACCCGTGCCATCCCCTGGCCGCCTTACCAGCTATAACTCACCTTCGCCGTCACCTCACGCCCCGGGTTGTAGTAATTCGCCGTCCCCGACCCCACCACATGCTGCTCATCGAACAGGTTGCTCACATTCAGCGCCAGGTCGGTCCCTTTGGCGATCTTGTAGTTCAGCGCCGCATCGAACAACGTGGTCCCATCGCTCTTCTTGGTATTGGCAGCATCCATGTAGTACGCCCCCACATACCGCGCGCCCAGGCCGACGCTCACGTCAGTGCCCGGTATGTCGTAGTAGCTCCACAGCGATGCAGTGTGTTTGGGCGCAGTGGTGAACTCATTGCCCTTCAAGGAAGAGCCGTCATACAGCGATCCGCGCAGCACCTCGGACTCCATGTAGGAGTAAGCACCAATCACGCTGATGTCCTGCGTGACTTGTGCCTTGGCTTCCAGGTCAAGGCCACGCACGCGTGACTCGCCCACCGTCTGCTGCTCGATGATGCCGCTTGGCAACACCACGGCAATGGTGACGTTCTCCTGGGTCAGGTCGTAAACAGCGGCGGAGAAGAGTGCGTCCATGCCCATGGGCGAATACTTGATGCCCACTTCGTATTGCTTGCCGGTCTGCGGGGTAACGCCTACTTGCGGGGGCGAGACGGACTCCACCATGCTCACGTAGGTCGACACTTCATCGTTGACGATATAGGTCAGTGCCGCGCGGTAGGAGGTTTCGGAGAAGTTGTCCTTTTCCGTTTGCTCGCCACCGATGTATTCCTTGCTCGACAGGTCCATCGAGTCGCTACGCACGCCTGCGGTCGCGATGACGCGGTCAAAGAACGACAGGTTCTGCTGCAGGAAAACCGCCTTGGTGGTGGCGTCATTCTTTTTGCGGGTATAGGGCGTGATGCCGCCTGGCACGCCGGTGAACACCGGGTTGGCGATGTCGATGGAGGGCGCTAGGCCGTAGACCGAGCTCTGTTTGGTCGTCGAGTCGAGGTACTCGACGCCCACCAGCGTGCTGCTGTCGATGTGCTCGAACTGCGCATCGTACTGCAGCATCAAGTTGCCATTGAGCTGGTCGGCATCGCTGTCGGTGCCGAAGACATAGCGTGGAATGGTGGTGCCAACACGCGAAGCGTTGTCGCTCAGGTAGACATAGCCGAAGTCATCGGTCAGCTCGCTGTAGCGCAGGTTGCTGCGCAGGGTGAAGCCGTTGTCGAAGTCGTGGGTAATGTTGCCGCTGAGGCTGGTGCGCTCGACATCGTGGAAGTTGTAGCCGGGCTCGCCGTAGAAGTCGCTGCGGTCGTATTCCTTGTCCAGCGGGTAGCCACCGCTGTTCGGCGAGCTGTTGGTCTTCAGGTAATCCAGCACCACCGTGGCCGAGGTGAAGTCGGTCGGCGCCCAGGTCAGGCCGCCCATCACGAAGCGGTTATCGTCCTGCGAATGGTCGTACTCGCGGTCGCTGTTCTGCATCTTGGCCGTGAAGCGGCCGGCCAGGGTTTGTTCGTCGTTCAGCGCATCGCCTACATCGATCCCGGTTTCGGCATGGTCATAGGAGCCGTAGGTCACGTAGCCTTGGCCAAACTTCTCGAAGCGTGGTTGCTTGGTCACGAAGTTGACCGAGCCACCTGGGTCTGCCGGGCCGAACAGGGTGGAGTTGGCACCCCGCAGAATTTCGATACGCTCGTAGGCGTAAGGGTCTTCGCGCACACCGCGCATCGAGCTGAGGGTCAGGCCGTCTCGGTAGGTGGTGGCCTGGAAGCCGCGGATCAGGAAGTAGTCGTTGCGGTCGTCCGAACCGTAGTAGTCGCTGACCACGCCGGGGGTGTACTGCAGCGCCTCTTCGGTGGTGCTGACGCTGCGCTGCTGCATTTCCTTGTTGGTCACCACAGACACGGACGCGGGCGTGTTGAGGATGCTGGTCGCCACCTTGCCCCCTACCCACAGCTCCTTGGCAACCACCGAGTTGGCGTCATCGTCGGCGCTGGCCTTGACCTTGGCATTGATGATGACAGGCGCCAGGCGGTAGTCCTCGGTCGCGCCCAGCTCCAGCGGGCCGGCAGGTTTAGGCTGCGGTATTACCAGGTAGGCATTCGGGCCCTGCGGCTCAATCTGCAACTCGGTTCCGCGCAGCAGCGACGACAGTGCCGAGCGTGTATCCAGTGCGCCCTGCACCCCGTTGGTATTGCGGTTGGCCACGTTCTGCGCATCGAACGAAAGGCTGATACCCGCCTCGCGCGCAAAGCGGTCCAGTGCCGGCGCCAGCGGGCCCGCGGGAATGCTCCATTGCTTGAGCGGGCTGTTGTGATCAGCGCTCAAAGGCTGTGCAAGCGACGGCAGTGCGTAGGTGCTGACTGCCAGGCCCAACAGTGCAGCATGCAGGGCACGACTCAAGGGGTGGCGCTGTGGAACCGGGGTAAAACTCATTCTCTCGCTCCGTGTCGGGGTCGGCGGGCTGGCCTGTAATCCGGCCTTCTCTACCTGCCGAACGAGAATGAGAAAACACCTCATTTATTTTCAATGAAACGCGCTGCCGGGCGGGTACCTGCCGGCACCTGTTGACCCAAACGCACGCTCAAGCCCCAAAAAACAAAGGGCACCCATCCTCGGGTGCCCTTTGCCTTACAGCCAGGTGAACTGAATCACCCCATCGATCGCGCGCCTACCGGTTGCGCATGGCCCCTCGCCGTCACGATCCCCAGGAAGGAAATCACGATCGCCAGGCCCAATGTCGAGCTCACTTCCGCCCGATGCTCAGGCGTGTACATCATCACCGCCAGCGCCCCGGCAATGAAAATGATCACCGCCCAGGTCAGGTACGGGAACAGCCACATGCGGAACTTCAGTTCGGTGTTCTCGCGCTCCAGACGGCGGCGCATGCGCAGCTGGGAGATGGCGATAACCATGTACACCAACAGGGCGATGGCGCCAGAGCTGGCCAGCAGGAACTCGAACACGCCCTTCGGTGCGAAGTAGTTGAGGACCGCGATGGCCGCACCGATCAAGGTGCTGCCGAACACCGCAGCACGCGGTACACCGACCTTGGAGGTCTTGTTGAGGAAGGCCGGGGCGTCACCGCGCTTGGCCAGCGAGAACATCATCCGCGAAGCGATGTAGATCGACGAGTTCATGCAGCTGGTAACAGCTACCAGTACCACCAGGTCGACCATGAATGCCGCGTTGGGGATGTTCATGATTTCCAGCGCACGCTGGTACGAACCCACCACCGCCAGCTGCGGGTCGTTCCACGGCACCACCGAAATGATCACGAAGATCGACAGGATGTAGAAGGTGCTGATACGCCAGATCACCGAGCGAGTGGCCTTGGCGATGTTGCGCGACGGGTCGCTGGACTCGGACGCGGCGATGGTCACCGCCTCGGTGCCGATGAAGCTGAACATCACGGTGATGAACGCACCCACCACTGCCGACCAGCCTTTCGGCGCAAAGCCGCCGTACTCGGCAACCAAGGTACTCAGGCCGCTGACCTCGCGGTTGGGCAGCCAGCCCATCAGCGCGGCAAAGCCCAGGCCGATGAAGCCCAGAATGGCGGTGACTTTGAGGATGGCGAACCAGAACTCGAACTCGCCGTACTTGGCCACGCTGAACAGGTTGGTACCTGCCAGCAGCAACACCGAAGCCAGGGCGAAGATCCAGCTGTCCACCTGCGGGAACCAGGCGTTCAGCACATGCCCGGCGGCCAATGCTTCGATAGGAATGACCAGTACCCAGAACCACCAGTACAACCAGCCGATGGTATAGCCGGCCCAGCGGCCAATGGCCTGGTCAGCGTAGGTGGAAAACGATCCGGTGTCGGGGTGTGCCACGGCCATTTCGCCGAGCATGCGCATGACCAGTACCACCAAGGTTCCGGCCACGAAATAGGAAATTATGGTTGCTGGCCCGGCTGCCGCGATGGCATGGCCAGAACCTACGAAAAGTCCGGCGCCGATGATGCCGGCGATGGACAGCATCGTTACGTGACGTGGCTTGAAACCTTGTGCAAGGTTGCCATCAGATCCCACGGTGTTCATTGATGTTGTTCTCTTTTTGCTGACACAAGGAAGGACGGGCAGGCGTAGGCGAAAAATATCTCCTTTGAAATCAATAAGTCGACACGTTACTCGCGCTCTTTTGTTGATATTTGGAGCGCTTCACAGAGCAACGTGTCAGTGCAGGGCGGGCTTCATTTAATCCCCGCATGGCTGTAGGGAATTACACGAGAACGCCCCGGAACTGTTCGATCACGACAGGGCATTTCCATCAACGCCAAATGTCGCGAATGGCATATCCGAACGCGCCACAGGCCCAAATGGAGCTTTTGTTTTTCATTTGAATGTGTGTTGTCTGTGCCGGCCCTTTCGCGGGTGAACCCGCCCCTACGATGGTGCGTGGCGACGGTACCGATTGATGAATGCGGTGGGGGCGGTGAATGACTGGGGGGATTGGCCGGCAGGTCGGGCCTATTCGCGGGTGAACCCGCTCCTACAAGGGTGCGTAGCGACACCACCGGTTGATGTAGGAGCGGGCTTGCCCGCGAAGAGGCCAGCAGCCTCAACGCACCAGGCAGGGTCGTTTGTTATCGAAGCGCCATCCCGGAATCAGGTACTGCATCGCCACGCCGTCATCCCGTGCCCCCAGCCCCATGTTGCGGTAGCACTCATGGGCCTTGGCCAGCTGGACTTCATCCAGTTCCACGCCCAAGCCCGGGCGCGCCGGCACCCGCACATGCCCGTCGACAATGCGCAGCGGCTCACGGGTCAGGCGCTGGCCATCCTGCCAGATCCAGTGGGTGTCGATCGCCGTGATTTCACCCGGCGCCGCAGCCGCTACCTGGGTGAACATCGCCAGCGAAATGTCGAAGTGGTTATTGGAGTGAGAACCCCAGGTCAGCCCCCAGTCGTTGCACATCTGCGCCACCCTTACCGAACCCTGCAAGGTCCAGAAGTGCGGATCGGCCAGCGGAATGTCCACCGACTGCAACTGAATGGCATGGCCCATCTGTCGCCAGTCGGTGGCAATCATGTTGGTCGCGGTAGGCAGGCCGGTGGCGCGGCGGAATTCGGCCATCACCTCGCGGCCCGAGTAACCATTCTCGGCGCCGCACGGGTCTTCGGCGTACGCCAGTACATCGTGCTTGTCGCGGCACAGGGCGATGGCCTCCTTTAGCGACCACGCGCCATTGGGGTCGAGCGTGATGCGCGCTTCGGGGAAGCGTTCGGCCAGCGCTGTCACGGCCTCCATCTCTTGTTCACCGCGCAGCACGCCGCCCTTGAGCTTGAAGTCGCTGAAGCCATAGCGCGCCTTGGCGGCCTCGGCCAGCCGCACCACTGCTTCCGGGGTCAGGGCCTTTTCGTGGCGCAGGCGGAACCAGTCGTCATCGCTGTCGGCTTCGTTGCGATAAGCCAGGTCGGTCTGCTGGCGGTCGCCGATGTAGAACAGGTAGCCGAGCATCTTCACCGCATCCCGTTGCTGCCCCTCGCCCAGCAGTGCCGCCATCGGCACGTTCAGGTGCTGGCCGAGCAGGTCGAGCAATGCCGATTCGATGGCCGTTACCGCATGCACGGTGATGCGCAGGTCGAAGGTCTGCAGGCCGCGGCCTGCCGAGTCGCGGTTGGCGAAGGTCTGGCGCATGGCATTGAGTACACGCTGGTAATGGCCGATCGGCTGGCCGACCACCAGGCTGCGGGCGTCCTCCAGGGTCTGGCGAATGTTCTCGCCGCCGGGCACTTCGCCCAGGCCGGTATTGCCGGCGCTGTCGCGCAGCACCACTACGTTGCGGGTGAAGTACGGGCCATGGGCGCCACTGAGGTTGAGCAGCATGCTGTCGTGGCCGGCCACGGGGACCACGCGCAGGTCGGTGACCACCGGGGTGCTGGTGTGAAGGGTCTGCATATTCATCAGGGTTGTCTCGCAGTCATCAGTGGGTCTGGCCCAGGGCCGAAGGGGCCTTGAGGTCATCGGAAGGGACGCCCTTGGGGCGAATGCGTACGAAGAAGATGGCAATCGCCGCCAGCACCGAGGTCACCGCCAGGCCGTACAGCCCGCCCTGGATCGAGCCAGTCTGCTGCTCCAGCAAGCCGAAGGTGGTGGGGGCAACGAAGCCGCCGAGGTTGCCGACCGAGTTGATCAGGGCAATCACCGCCGCAGCGATGCGGGCGTCCAGATAGCCCTGGGGGATTGGCCAGAACAGTGACGACGCTGACTTGAAGCCGATCGCGGCGAAGCACACGGCGACGAAGGCGAACACCGGCCCACCCGTGGTGGACATGAACATGCCCGTGGCAGCGACCAGCAGGGCGCCCGCCACCCAGGCCTGCTGGAACTTCCAGCGAGCGGAACCGGCGGCGAAGGCGTACATGGCCAGGATCGAGATCAGCCAAGGGATCGAGTTGAAGAAGCCGACCTGCATGTCACTGAGGTCACCCATACGCTTGATGATGCTAGGCAGCCAGAAGGTCGCGGCATAGATGGTCAGCTGGATACAGAAGTAGATCAGGCAGAACAGCACGATCTGGCGGTCCTTGAGCAGGCTCCAGGCCGACGGCCTGACCGCGCCGATGGCCTCACGTGCTTGCTGCTCACGGTCGATGGTGGCAACCAGCGCGTCCTGCTCGGCCTTGCTCAGCCACTTGGCGTCCTGCGGCCTGGAGTCGAGCCAGAAGAACACGAAGAAGCACAGGGCTACCGAGGCCATGCCTTCGATGAACAGCATCCACTGCCAGCCATGCAGGCCCAGGCCCTGGATTTGCATCAACGCCCCGGCCAGCGGCCCGGAAATCAGCGAAGCCAGCGCCGAGCCACTGAGGAAGATGGCAATGGCTTTGCCGCGCTCAGCCGCCGGCAGCCAACGGGTGAAGTAGTAGATCACCCCCGGAAAGAAGCCCGCTTCGGCAACACCGAGCAGAAAGCGCAGCACGTAGAACTGGGTTTCGTTCTGCACGAAGGCCATGGCCGTGGCCACAAGCCCCCAGGTGAACATGATGCGGGTCAGCCACAGCCGGGCACCGACCTTTTGCAGCAGCATGTTCGAAGGTACTTCGAACAGCGCGTAACCGATGAAGAACAGCCCGGCACCAAAGCCAAAGGCCGCGGCACTGATGCCCAGGTCGCTTTCCAGGTGGGGCCGGACGAAGCCAATGTTGACGCGGTCGAGGTAGTTGACGATGAACATGATGACGAACAGCGGCAGGACGTGGCGCTTGACCTTGGCCACGGCGCTGGCCAACGCGTCGCCTTCATGCCGGGCAGACGGAGCGAGGGTGTCGTTCACTTGCGAATCTCCCACTAATTGTTTTTGTGCGGGTCGGGTTGTCTGACATGGCAGTGGGGAGGAGCTTATTCGCAGCGAAGTTGTACGACAAGATCATTAACGTCGGCAAAATAGCAAAATACAACCTGTCACAATGCTAATTTGATCCGAACGTGCAAAAACAGATCAATTACATGCTGAATTGGATGCGCGAAAAATCGGCAAAAAATTTTTCTATCGATTAACTTGTCGTACAAGCAAACCAAGAAGCGGATCACACATGGAACCCGAACACACTCGCAAACGCGGCCACAGCCGCGCCCATGATCTGGTTTCCAACCTGACCCAGCAGATTCTGCTGGGCACCTTCAGGCCGGGCGACAAGTTGCCCTCGGAAAACACCCTGGTACGCGAGCACGGGGTCAGCCGCACAGTGGTTCGCGAAGCCTTGTCGAAGCTGCAAGCCTCGGGGTTGGTGGAGCCGCGCCACGGGATCGGTACGTTCGTGATGGAGCGCCAGGCCCAGGCCGGCCTGCACGTTGCGGCGGAGAGCGCGGCGAATGTGCGCGATCTGCTGGAGCTGCGTATTGGCCTTGAGGGCCAGGCTGCCGCGCTGGCCGCACTGCGTCGTGATGAGGGGCAATTGGCGCGCATGCGCCAGGCGCTGGATGACTATCAGGACCTGGCCGCTGCCGGCGACAGCTGCATCGAAGCCGACCGGCGCTTTCACCTGCTGATTGCCGAGGCCACCGGCAATCTGTACTTCACCGAGATGCTGCAGCAACTGGGTAACGGCCTGATTCCGCGCAACCGCATGGCCCAGGCCGAGCGCGCGGGGGCCAAGCTGGCGCGGCAAGCGTACCTGGCCAACCTGGAGCATGAGGCGATCCTCAATGCCATCCGCCGACAAGACCCGGATGCCGCGCGGGCGGCGGTGTGCCTGCACCTGTCCAACAGCCGCGACCGGCTACTGCCGGACTGACTGTCAGGCAGTGCAAGGCACTCGGGCTTAATGCTACGAATAGAGTGGCGTGCAGGGTGGCCGTCACATCCAGCTACCCTGCCCTCACTTCACCAGGTCAGGCAGATCTTGCCGAAGTGCCGGTTGCTCTCCTGGTAACGGAACGCCTCGACGATCTGTTCCAGCTCGAAATGCTTGTCTACCACCGGCCGCAGGCCGTTGGCGTCGATCGCCCGCACCATCGCCTGCTGCTGCGCTCGGCTGCCGACCAGCACCCCTTGCAGCCGAATCTGCCGCACCAGCGCCTGCACCAGCGGCAACTGCCCGGCCACCCCGGTAAGGATGCCGATCAGCGAAACATGCCCGCCAATGCGCGCGGCAATCATCGACTGCTCCAGCGTCGCCGGGCCGCCCACTTCAATCACATGATCGACGCCGCGGTTGCCAGTCAGTTCGCGCACCTTCTCACCCCATGCCGGGGTGCTCTTGTAGTTGATCAGGTGGTCGGCACCCAGGGCCTTCAGGCGCTCCAGCTTGGCATCGCTGGACGAGGTGGCGATCACGGTCGCGCCCGCCAGCTTGGCGAACTGCAGGGCGAAAATCGATACACCGCCGGTACCCTGCACCAGCACCGTGTCGCCGGGTTTGAGGTGATCATCGCTCATCAGCGCGCGCCAGGCGGTAAGGCCGGCGGTGGTCAAAGTGGCAGCCTCGGCATGGCTGAAACCCTGGGGTGCCAGGGTGAATGCGGTGGCGCGGGCGGTCACCTGCTCACGGGCGTAGCCATCGATGCCGTCGCCGGGCACCCCGGCAAAGCCCTCGACATTGGCCTGGCCATCGAGCCAGTCGGGGAAGAAGGTGCTGACCACATTGTCGCCGACCTGGAACTCAGTGACGCCAGCCCCCACTGCAACCACCTCGCCGGCGCCATCGGCCATGGGGATGCGTCGCTCGCTCGGGCCCCACATGCCGCTGACCACGGCGAAATCGTGGTAGTTGAGGGAACTGGCGTGCAGGCGCACGGTAATCTCGCCGGCCTGGGGGGCCTGGGCCTCGCAGGTGCCGACCTCGACCTTGTCGTAGCCGCCGCCGGGTTGTACGTAGATGGCCTTGCTGCTCATGGGTGGGTCTCCGTATCAGAGCAAAGAATGGGGTTCAGCATAGACAGATCCGGCCCTTTCGCGGGCACGCCCGCCCCCACAGGGGCACCACAGGCCCCGAGAGGTGCGCAATACCTGTGGGAGCGGGCATGCCCGCGAAGAGGCCCGCATTGCCAAAACAAGCGTCAGCCCAGCATCACCTTCAACGCCCGGCAATCCGCCGCATGCCAATCCACCAGCTCTGGCCAGGGGTTGTCCGGCAGGTTCACCAGCACCGTGCGTGCCCCCGCAGCCCGCCCACAGTCCAGGTCAAAGCGGTAATCCCCCACCATCACCAATTCGCTCGGTGTCACGCCCCAGGCGCTGGCAATCTTCAGCAGCCCATCCGGGCTCGGCTTGGGCGCAGCCTCGTCACGCCCGAGAATGTGTTCCACCGGGAAGCAGTCCGCCAGGCCGATGGCCTCCAGCGTTACATGCGCAAGCTCACGCGCATTGCGGGTCAGAATACCCAGCCGGCACCCGCGCTCGGCCAACTCGCGCACCAGTTCCACCGCCCCGGTGGCCGCCGTGGAAGCCGTTGCCAGGTCCCTTTCGTGTTCCAGCAACCAGGCATGCTTGGCCGCCGCTTCTGCCGCCGGCAAGGCCGCCAGGTGGGTAAGGATGTCGTGTTCGGCCGGGATGTCCAGCGCCACCCGAATGGCGGCGAAGTCGTGCACGGCCACGGTCAGGGTGCCGTCCATGTCGAACACCCAGTTGCGCACCTCGCCCAGGCTCATGCCCAGTCCTTGCGATGGCGAATCAGGCCTTCCTGGCTCGACGATGCCACCAGCTGCCCGGCCTGGTTGAAAATGCTGCCGCGGCAGAAACCACGGGAATTGCCGGCCCAGGGACTATCGGTGGCGTACAGCAGCCACTCGTCGGCGCGCAGGTTGCCGTGAAACCACAGCGAATGGTCGAGGCTGGCGATCTGCATGTCGCGCTGCCACACCGATTTGCCATGGGGCAGCAACGCCGTGGTCAGCAGGCCGAAGTCCGAGGCGTAGGCCAGCATGTACTTGTGCAGGGCAGGCACGTCAGGCAGGTTGCCGTCGGCGCGGAACCAGGCGTATTTCACCGGGTCGCCCGGTTTGGGGTTGAACGGGTCGCGCTCGGTGACCGGGCGGATCTCGATCGGCTTGGCGCACAGCACCTTGTCGCGGATGCGCTCGGGCAGCTGGTCGGCCATGGCACGGGCCAGTTCGACCTCGGTAGGCAGGTTTTCCGGGCCGACCACGTCAGGCATCTGCGCCTGATGCTCGAAGCCTTCCTCGTCGTACTGGAACGACGCGCTGCAGGTGAAGATGGTCTGGCCCTTCTGGATCGCCGTCACCCGCCGTGTACTGAAGCTGCCGCCATCGCGCACGCGGTCTACCGAGTACACCACTGGAAGGCTGGCATCGCCCGGGCGCAGGAAGTAGCCGTGCAACGAATGCACATGGCGCGCGTCCTCGACTGTCTGACTGGCAGCCGACAACGACTGGCCCAGCACCTGCCCACCGTAAAGCTGGCGGAAGCCCAGGTCCTGGCTACGTCCACGGAACAGGTTCTCCTCGATGGATTCGAGGCTCAACAGGTCGACCAGGTCGTCCAACACATGACTCATCGGGGGATCTCCGTAGGAGCGAGCCTAGCTCGCGATGCGCCGCCCGAGCGGCGCTCGATTTCACAGGCGCTGAACGTGTTACGGGCAAGCGCCTTCCAAGTAGGCAAATGATACAGCGTTTGTCATTCGCGCCGGGCATGGCCGTGCATTCAGGCGCGCAGGGTGCGCTCCCAGTGCGCGCGGTCAATGCGGTACAACACATGCGGGCGCAGTGGGTGGCCAGTGGGCAGGCGGGGGTGCTCGAAACTGCCGTGTGGGTCCTGCTGCATGCCGATCGCTTGCATCACCTTTTGCGACGGCAGGTTGCATTCGCTAGTGAATGACACGACCTCCTCCAGGCGCAATTGGGCAAAAGCACAACGCAGGCAGGTCCACGCCGCTTCGCTGGCAAAGCCAAGGCCCCAGTGGCGACGGGCCAGGCGCCAGCCAATCTCTACGGCGGGGGTGAAATCGGCGTCAAAGCCCACGTGCAGCAAGCCGGTCATGCCGATGAACGCGCCGCTGTCCTTGCGCTCCAGGGCCCACAAACCAAAACCGTATTCATTGAAGTGCCCACGCACCCGGCCGATCAACGCAGCGGCCTCAAGACGCGTCAACGGCGCCGGAAAGTAACGCATTACCTGCGGGTCGGCGCACAGCGCGGCGAACTCGCGCAGGTCGTCGTCATGCCATTGGCGCAGCACCAGCCGTGCGCTTTCCAGTTCAAGAATAGGGGTCATCGGGCCTGCTCCGGTTTTGCCGTGTTGCAGTTTACAGCGTAGGCGCGGGCGCGGGTTTCACCCAGCCGGCACTAGCCAAATGCAATTTTCACACGCCCTTCACCGGCCCCCGACAGGCCACTTGGCAGGATGCCGCCATCCCTGCCGTGCCAAGCACGGCCATGCCAACGGAGCCACGCATGCAATCGAGCAATACCCTGGGGCACTCTGCCATTCACGCCCGGCGCAAGCGACGCCTGACCCGCAAAGCCCTCGGAGCCGCCCTGGGCCTGTGCATGGTCGTGGCGGCGTTGACCACCTGGCTGGCGACGAGGACGCATATCGTGGACCTTGGCAACGAGCAACAACTGAGTGACAGCGGCCTGCTGCAGGACTGGGCCGAAGGTGCGGTGATCGTGATGATCCGCCACGCTGAACGCTGCGACAGCGCCCCCGGCCCTTGCCTGGACGACCCCACGGGTATCACCCTCAGCGGTAGCCAGGCCGCTGCCCGCGTTGGCCAGGGGCTGCACCGGCTGGGCCTGAACAACGCAGATGTGCTCACCAGCCCGAAACTGCGCACCCGGCAAACCGCGCACTTCATCCTCGGCCAGGTGGTGGCCAGCGAAGACTGGCTGGAAAGCTGCGACAGCCAGTTCGCCAACGAAGCGCTTGCACACAAACGCGCGGGCCACAACCTGGTGCTGGTGACTCACAACGGCTGCATCGACCACTTTGCCCGCCAGCAGCACGTTGCCGGCGGCGAACGTCAAAGCAACTATGCCAGCGCCCTGTTCGTATCGGTGGATAGCAATGGCAAGGCACGCATCCTGGGGCGCCTGAACGAACCGGACTGGCAACGGGTACTGGCCAGCGCCGCAAAGTGATACGGGCCACAGCAATCCCGTGCAGGCGATTGAGCAGCAAAGCTGGCCCGGCCATGGCAAGATCAGGACCTGGCCCTGATTACGACCTCAACCATGCCGTTGCCGCTGATCTACCACGAAGATTACAGCCCGGAGTTCCCCGCTGAACACCGCTTCCCGATGGACAAGTTCCGACTGCTGCACGACCACCTGGTCGGCAGCGGGCTGACCACCGACCAGGCCCTGCTGCGCCCGGACATCTGCCCCAACGACATCCTCGCCCTGGCCCATGACCGCAGCTACATCGAGCGCTACATGAACGGCGAGCTGTCGCGCGAGGACCAGCGCCGCCTCGGCCTGCCCTGGAGCGAGGCCCTGGCCCGGCGTACCGTGCGCGCCGTCGGCGGTTCACTGCTGACTGCCGAGATGGCGTTGCAGCATGGCATCGCCTGCCACCTCGCCGGTGGCACCCATCACGCCCATTACGACCACCCCGCCGGCTTCTGCATTTTCAACGACCTGGCGGTCATCAGCCGCTACCTGCTGGAAGCAGGCAGGGTACACCGGGTGCTGATCTTCGACTGCGACGTGCACCAGGGTGACGGCACCGCGCGCATCCTGCACGACACGCCCGAGGCCATCACCGTGTCGCTGCACTGCGAGCAGAACTTCCCCGCCCGCAAGGCACAAAGCGACTGGGACATCCCCCTGCCACGAGGCATGGGCGACACTGCCTACCTGAAGGTGGTGGACGACGCCCTCAACTACCTGTTGCCGCTTTATCAACCCGACCTGGTGCTGTATGACGCCGGTGTCGATGTGCACAAGGACGACGCCCTGGGCTACTTGCAGCTGACCGACGCAGGCGTTGCCGCCCGTGACGAAGCCGTGCTGCGCCATTGCCTGGGCCGCGATATCCCGGTGATGGGCGTGATCGGCGGAGGCTACAGCAAGGACCGCACAGCCTTGGCCAGACGCCACGGCATCCTTCACCACAGCGCGGCACGTGTCATAGGTTGTTCACAATGACTGTGGAACCGCTTGTGGATAACCTGCGCGAAAGGCGCTGTAGCCCTTTACTGGCAAGGCCTGCATAACACTGGCTATTTTTTGATCAGTGCTTCCATGGGCAGCGCTGCGGTAGAATGCGCCTCTTTTCCACAGCCTGCTGCCCACCATGCCCGATCTGACCCCCGCATCCCCTCCCCCCGCTGTCGTCATCGGTGGCGGCCCCGCCGGCCTGATGGCCGCCGAAGCACTGGCCAAGGCAGGCCTGGCGGTCGAGGTGTTCGATGCCATGCCTTCAGTGGGCCGCAAGTTCCTGCTGGCGGGTGTCGGCGGCATGAACATCACCCATTCCGAGCGTTACCCGGCGTTCGTGGCCCGTTATGCCGAACGCCAGGGCGAAATCGAGGCCCTGCTACGCGACTTCGATGCTGACGCGTTGCGCCAGTGGATTCATGGCTTGGGCATCGAAACCTTCGTCGGCACCTCGGGCCGGGTGTTCCCCACCGACATGAAAGCCGCACCGTTGCTGCGTGCCTGGCTCAAGCGCCTGCGCGACAACGGGGTAGTTATCCACACCCGCCATCGCTGGCTGGGCTGGAACACCAATGGCAGCCTGCGAATTGCTTATCCACAGGGCGAACGGCAGGTGAACGCCTCGGTCGTGGTGTTGGCGCTGGGTGGCGCCAGCTGGGCGCGCCTGGGTTCTGACGGCAGCTGGCAACCGCTGCTGGCAGAGCGGGCTGTGGATATCTCGCCCCTGCAGCCGAGCAACTGCGGTTTTGAAGTAGAGGGCTGGAGCGCGCTGCTCAAGGACAAGTTCGCGGGCGCACCGCTGAAGAACATCGCCCTCAGCGTCCCGGGCAGCGCACCGCGCAAGGGCGAGTTCATCCTCACCGCTCAAGGTGTGGAAGGCAGCCTGGTGTATGCCTGGTCGGCACCGGTACGCGAGGCCATCCACCGTGAAGGCCGCGGGGTGTTGTTGCTGGATCTGCTGCCGGACAAGCCTGTGGACAAGATTGCCCAGGCACTGGCCAAACCACGCGGTTCACGCTCCATGGCCAAGCACCTGCACAGCCAGCTGGGGATTGATGGGGTCAAGGCAGCACTGCTGCGCGAGCTGACGGATCCGGCGACCTTTACCGATGTTGATGCCTTGGCTCGAGCCATCAAGGCATTGCCCATCACCCTGGTACGCACGCGGCCGCTGGATGAAGCGATCAGCAGTGCCGGCGGGGTCCGCTTCGAGGGGCTGGATGAGGGGTTGATGGTCAAGGCCGTGCCGGGGGTGTTCTGTGCCGGCGAGATGCTGGACTGGGAGGCGCCGACCGGGGGTTATCTGCTGACGGCGTGCTTTGCCAGCGGCTTGCGCGCCGGGCGGGCAGCGGCGAACTGGCTGATGCGGTCAGCCTGATGGATTGCGGGGCCGCAAAGCGGCCCCAAAACCTCAAGGCTTACGCTTGCGCGGCCCGCCATTGAAGCTCGGCACCTTGCGTACAGCCTTCACCGCCGGTTCCGCGCTGCCGGCTTCAGTGCTGTCCATCCAACGCCCCAGCCCGCGCTTGGCGCTGTTTTCTTTCGGCTTCTTGGGCTTCTTCGGTTTCTTGATAACCTGCCCGCTGGCATCGGTCATCGGCACCCGGTGCTCGGGGATGAAATCCGGCTCTTCATGACGCGGCAGTGTCTGCCGGGTCAGCACCTCGATAGCCGCCAGCAGTTGCACTTCATCCGCACACACCAGCGAAATCGCCTCGCCCTTGTTGCCCGCCCGCCCGGTACGCCCGATGCGGTGCACGTAGTCTTCGGCAACGATCGGCAGGTCGAGGTTGACGACCAGCGGCAAGTCATCGATATCCAGGCCACGGGCCGCCACATCGGTCGCCACCAGCACTTGCACCTCACGGGCCTTGAAGCTGTCCAGCGCACGCTGGCGGGTCGCCTGTGGGCGATCACCGTGGATGCCGTCGGCATTCACGCCTTCAGCCAGCAAGCGCTCCACCAGTTGGTCGACGCCATTGCGGGTCTTGGCGAACACCAGCACCTGCTTCCAGCGCTGTTTGCGCAGCAGGTGGCAGAACAGGTCGGCCTTGCGCTTCTTGTCCACAGGCACCAGCCACTGCTTGACACTGGTGGCCGTGGCGTTGCGCGGGCTCACTTCGATACTGAGCGGGTCATTCAGCGCCAGCCCCGCCAGCATGCGAATCTGATCAGAGAAAGTGGCAGAGAACAGCAGCGTCTGGCGCTTGCGCGGCAGTGCCGCATACACCGACTGCAGTTCTTCGGCAAAGCCCAGGTCAAGCATGCGGTCGGCTTCATCCAGCACCAGGGTCTGCACCTGGTTGAATTTCACTGCGTTCTGCCGGAACAGGTCGAGCAAGCGGCCAGGGGTAGCCACCAGCAGGTCGACACCCCGGCGCAGGCGCATCATCTGTGGGTTGATACTGACCCCGCCATACACCGCGTAAGTACTCAGCGGCAGGTTCTCGGCGTATTCGCGCACGTTGTTGTGCACCTGCTCGGCCAGCTCGCGGGTGGGTACCAGCACCAAGGCGCGGATCGAATTGCTGGCCACCTTCTCGCCCTCCAGCGCCAGGCGCTGCAGCACAGGCAGGGCGAAGCCTGCGGTTTTGCCAGTACCGGTCTGGGCTGCGGCCATCAGGTCGCGGCCGGCCAGCACGGCGGGGATGGCTTTGGCCTGCACCGGGGTCGGGGTGGTGTAGTCCAGTTGCTGCAGCGTGCGCAGCAGCGGTTCGATCAGGCCGAGTTTGGCGAAATTCATGGCAATACCGTCAGGGGGTTCAGCGAAGGCGGCAAGTTTACCGCATCGCCCCTGCCTACTTGCAGATTTCACCTTTCAACGGTGGCACAGGTACAGGCGCCTTGCGCCACTGTGGCAGGCCGATCAGCACCACCGCGCCGATGATCACGGCCATGGCCACGCACTCTTCAGCGCCAATCTGCTCACCGGCAAAGACGATACCCAGCAGCACCGCCACCGCCGGGTTGACGTAGGCGTAGCTGGTGGCCGCTGCCGGGCGCACGTGCTTGAGCAGGTACATGTAGGCACTGAACGCCAGGATCGAACCGAAGAACACCAGGTAGGCCAGCGCACCCCAGCCAGCGGCGGTCGGCAGCTGGGTCATGCGTTCGCCCGACAGCACACTGCCCAGCAACAGCACCGCACCACCGACCAGCATTTCTGCTGCGCTGGCCATCGGCCCCTGGGGCAGCGGCAAGGTCTTGCTCCACACCGAGCCGAATGCCCAGGACGCCGCCGCGAAGATGATCAGCGCCGCACCTATCGGGCTTGCCTGCAGGTTGGAGCCCAGGTTCAGCAGGCCGATGCCCACCAGCCCAAGGGCTATCCCCGCCCATTCCAGCTTCGAATTACGGTGCCCGAACAACAGGCCGAACAGCAAGGTGAACAGTGGCACCGTCGCCACCGCCAAAGCCGCCACGCCCGAAGCCACACCGGCATGCTCGGCCACGGTCACCCCGCCGTTGCCACAGCTGAGCAGCAAGAAACCGATCGCCCCTGCCGCCCGCCATTGCGGCCAGGTAGGCGCCGGCACGCCGCGCCAACGCAGAAAACCGTACAGCAGGCCCCCGGCAATCAGGAAGCGCACACCGGCCATGAGCATCGGAGGCCAGCTCTCGACGCCGATGCGAATGAACAGGTAAGTGGAACCCCAGACCAGATAAAGGGCCAGGAAGGCGCCAATCAGCAACAGCGGGAAACGACGGGAGGCAGGCATGGGGAAAACTCGAAATCCGTTTACGGGTGGCTCAGTTTAACGGCCTGCCTGGGTGAAGGGACGTTACAGAACGGGTGCAAATGAGCGGCACAATTCGGGGGCGTGCGGCGTAGGCGACACCCCAGACGATCACCTGCTAGCCCTGACGGTACTTGGCCAGCGCTTCGCGCACCTTCGCAGCCGGGGTTTTCTGCAGCCGGCAAAGCAGATCGTGCGAGAGCTGCTGAACCCCGTGGTCCTGGTGCAACACACCCGCCAGATGCTGCAGCAGGTTGGCGGCCATTTCGGCATCGGCCATGGCCCGGTGCGCGGTGCCCGTGGCAGGCAACCCAGCCCAGCGCGTCAAAGTGCCCAGCTTGTGGTTTGGCGCCGCGGGCAGCAGGCGCCGTGACAGCAACAAGGAACACGCGAAGGGCTGGCTGCGGCTGCGGCCAATACGGCCCAGCTCATAGTCCCAGAACTTCTGGTCGAAAGCAGCGTTGTGCGCCAACAATGGGGTGCTCCCAACGAACTCGGCCACCTCGTTCATCACTTTGTCCACCGGCGGCGCACTACGCAGCATGGCGGTGGTGATGCCGGTCAGCCCTGCGACGAAGGCCGGCACCGGCACGCCAGCGTTCATCAGGCTCTGGTAGCGCTCGACAATGCGCCCCCCCTCAAGCATTACCACCGCCACCTCGGTGGCACGGCAGCCGGTAGCGGGGGAAATGCCGGTGGTTTCAAAGTCGATGACAGCGATACGTTCCATGAAAAAGACCTTAGTGTTTAAGCAACAGCGCGCCTTCGATGGGCACGTAGCGGGTGGCAGCACGGATCAGTGACAACGCCGTCAGCCCCGGCACGCCATACACCACCGCTTCGGTGCCATGGCGCTGGATTACCCGTTCCAGCAGCAGGTCGAAGTCACCGTCACCGGAGGCCAGCACCACTTGGTCGACCCGGCTGGCCGCGTCGATCACATCCAGGGTAATGCCCACATCCCAGTCGCCTTTGGCCGAGCCATCGCTGCGCTGGATAAACGGTTTGAGGCGCACATCGAAACCGAGGTTGCGCAAGATCTGCTGGAATTGCTGCTGTTTGCTGTCGCCACGGTCGATGGCATAGGCCACGGCCTCGACGATCTGGCCTTCGCGGCTGACGTCGGCCCACAGGGCGGTGTAGTTGAAATGGCAGCCGTGAGCCTGGCGCACGGTGTAGTAGAGGTTCTGCACATCGGCGAACAACGCGATCTTTTTCACCTGGGAACCTTATTTATGGCCTGGAGTGCTGGGGGGCAGTTCCGCAGCCCTTCGCGGGCACGCCCGCTCCCACAGGTATCACGCGTATATCTGTGGGAGCGGGCGTGCCCGCGAAGGGGCGCAAAGCGCCCCCGGAAATGCCAGCAGTATGCCAGACCTGTCAGACGTAAGAGTCGTCGTCCGAGAAGAACCCGCCATCATCGCTGCCATAATCACTGTCGGCGTAACTGCCCTGGTCGTTACCCCAGCCACCGTTGTCAGCCACTTGCTGCTGCCCGCCCTGGTCGTCCCAGCCGCCACTGTCGCTGGCTGGCGCCGGCTCTTCCTTGATGACCTCGACCACTTCTTCCGGTTGCGAGTTGTGGTTGAACAGGCTGCTGATACCCTGCGCCAGCAACACACCACCGGCCACACCGGCGGCGGTCTGCATGGCCCCGCCAAGGAAGCTGCTGGCCCCGCTGCGCGCAGGCGCGGCGCCATAGCCAGGCCGCGGCGCCTGAGGTTGGCCAAAACCAGGGGCCGACGGCTCGCGCCAGCCACCACCGGACGCTACCGGGGGCGCCGAAGGACGCTGTGGCTGCACCGCCGGCGCTGCGTTGCGCCCACCCGAACCAAAGATGCTGGACAAGAAACCACCCCCGCCATTGCTCGGCGCACTGCTGGCAGCCTGTGCCGCCTGAGCCTGGGCACGGGCCTGTTGCAGCTCGGCTTGCAGCTGCTTGTTCTGTTCGTCGAGGCGTTTGATCGCGGCCTCCTGCACCAGAATCGCCTGGGCCATGTAGTAAGGCGCTGCCGGTTGCTGACGCACATGCTGCTCGATGCACGCCTGGGCTTGTGCGTCACGCGGCTGGCTCGGGTCTTCGGCTTGCTTGAGGCGGCCGAACAGGCCGTCGATAAGGGTTTGTTCTTCAGTGTTCATGGGGCGACCTCGTGGGGTAGCGGGACAACGGACAGCGTCAAAGATGGGGCGTACAGGCGCGGGATTCAATCACTGTTGCGGTGAAACTTTTTTCAGCAAGTGACAGCCCCAGGCCTGCTTTGGGCTAAAGTTAGGCCCCTGTTTTTACTGCCATGCGATGTTGACTGATGAATCCGCTGAGCGTTCTGCGCGACTCCCTGTACTTCTTCCGCCGTCACCTGCCAAACATCCTCCAGCTGTGCCTGCCGCTGGTGGTGGTGGAAGCCCTGCTCACCCAATTGCTGTACCGGCAGATGGGCGACCAGGCATCACCGGCCTACGGCATGCTGGTCAGCCTGTTGTTCTACCCGCTGTACAGCGCAGCCCTGATCCTGTACCTGGACACACGCAGCAACGGCCAGGAAATCGCCAAGCGCGACCTGTTCGCCCGCGCCCTGCAGCTGTGGCCGCAACTGGCCCTGCTGATCCTGATCAGTTCGCTATTGATCATGGCCGGCCTTGCGCTGTTCATCTTCCCGGGGGTGTGGATCATGATCAACCTGGTGTTCGCCGAGTACCTGCTGGTACTGCGCGGCCGGCCGGTGGTGCAGGCGATGCGCGAAAGCGCAAGCATGACCACCGGGCACTTCATGCGCATCATGATCTGCGTTGTAAGCGTGCTGGCGCCGATCTGGCTGATCGACGGGCTGCTGCTGATGGCCTTCCCCGAGCCATCACCTGGGATGGAACTGGCCATGGACAGCCTCAGCGGCTTCCTGCAACTGTTCAGCACGGTGGTGCTGTATCGCCTGTTCATGTTGCTGGAAGGTGAAGCCGGCACCTGAGGCCAGCGGGGAATGTTTTCGATCTGACGGGCTGCCCAGCCCTGGCGCCAGAGTGCACTTCCTCAACGCCATTCAAGGAGTGCACCATGAACGAAGACATTCAGGCCGGTTACGCCCGCTCATTTCGCGGCCAGCTGTACATGCGCGCCCGCCACCGGGACATCCCGCTGCGACTCAGCCGCAGTACAGACAAGTTCGGCTGGGGCATTACCCCCGAGGATGACTGGTTACAGGCGGGGGGAAGGCAGGACTCGCCGGTGATGGACTTTCATTACCACTCGCGGACCAACGATCGCCTGCACTACCGCATCAGCATGCCTGGGCGCCCGGAAACCAAGAAGCTAGGAGTCAGCCGTAATGGCTATCTGGGCTTTTACTGGCATGCAGACGTTAGCGAATACTGGAAAATCGAGCCGCTGGCGCTGACAGATGAAGGCCTTGTCTGCCATCTGCGCGACCAGCGAGGCTACAGGGTCGGCGCCGTCGAGGATACGCCGCACAGGAGTGGGGAGTGGGCAGCCTTGCTCAACGTCGAGGAAGGCGAAGTGATCACCTTCCTGCTGAAGCAGGCAGATCACGCTTCACTGACGGGGGCAATACGATGAATCGCACAACCACTGACACGGCGTGGCCAGAGCGTTATTTTTTGGGCCTGCCGCACTCGGTGTTGTGCATCAGCTCCCCCTCGGCTTGGCCCTCGCAGTAGCCTCGGCCACCAGAGGGTCGTCCGGCCAGTAGTACGCCATACCAAATGACTGCTCTTAAGATTGACACCCCCTGCCCTCAGGAAAACCAAGGCCTAGCTCAATCGGGGTGCGACGGTGGTTGACTGTCAATTCTAGCTCCAGTGATTGACTGAAATCGGCCTGCCAGCCATCAACATTGACACCCAGATGCGTATGGTGTGAGGCCAAATCACCGGGGTTTAAGGGCCGGCAAACACCGCGAAAACCGCACCGATTTAAGGGCCAACACCGGCCAGAGGGTCAAACCCTTCGCCAGCGGCCCGACCGCTGGCCACGGCAGCTGGGAAGTAGCAGAAAGA
>NZ_JBICJS010000031.1:0-45105 GCF_043103305.1 Pseudomonas sp. YQ_5
CCCAGGCGCTGAAAAGCTCAACTCAAACCCTGAACGCTCGCACCGCCCGGTTCAGCTCACCGCCCAGGCTCAGCAATTGTTCGCCCTGTTCACGCCCCTCGCCAATGCGTTGCAGGTTGTCTTCACCCAATTCGTGAATCCGCTCGCTGTGATCACGAATCTCGCTCACCGCGCCACTCTGCTGCGCCGTGACATCGGCAATCCGCACCGCCGTATCGGAAATGGTTCGAATGGCACAGACAATCTCATCCAGTGCCCCATCCGCCGCTTGGGCTTGACTGGCCGTGGCCTCGGCGTGTTCCAGTTGCGCGCGCATCCCCGCCACCGAACTTCTGGCGGCCTGCTGCAAGCGGTCGATCAATGCCTGAATCTCGCCGGTAGCGCCCGTGGTGCGCTGGGCCAGTGAGCGCACCTCATCGGCAACCACGGCAAAGCCACGGCCCATCTCGCCGGCACGGGCCGCTTCTATCGCGGCGTTCAGTGCCAGCAGGTTGGTCTGCTCGGCAATCGAGCGGATCACCGTCAGCACCCCGCCAATGGTTGCCGACTCTTCCGCCAGTTGCTCGATCATGCGGGCGTTGCCTTGCACTTCATCGACCAGTTCACGCAAGCCCGACAGGCTCTGGCCAATTACCGCCTGGCCTTGTTCCACGGCACGCCCGGCATCGCGACTGGCCTCGGCGGCTGCGCTGGCGTCTCCGGCCACTTGTTGAATGGTCGCTTCCAGTTCGCCCAAGGCATCGCGGATCTGCCCGGTATCGCCGGCCTGACGCTCGGCGCCGCCGTGCAGCGCGGCGCTCATGCCGGCCAGGGCGTGGCTGCTGCCGGCCACCTGCTCGGCGTTATGGCGAATGGTGCCTACCAGCTCCACCAGGTACTGACGCAGGCGGTTGAGCGACTCCTGAATGTCATGCAGTTCGCGGTTGGTCTTGCCCAGGGCGATGGCCTGGGCGAAGTCGCCCTCGGCCCAGCGTGACAGGGCCGGGGCCAGGCCGGTCAGGGTGCGTGCCAGGCGCCGTTGCAGCGTGTCGATCAGAAGGGCGATCAGCAGGATCAGGCCGATCATCAGGCCTTGGATGATGCGCACCTCGGCAGCAATTTTTGCATGCTGGCCGCGTACTTCGGGCTCCAGCGCGGCGATGGCCTGTTGTACTGCTTCCAGGCGCTGGCCGGTGCTGGTGGCCAGCTCGGCGCGGCGCTCGATCTGTTCGCGGGTGCGTTGCAGTTCGGCCGGGTAGCGATTGAGCAGGCTTTGCAATTCACGCTTAAGGCCCACGGCAATGTCTTCCTGTTGGGCGCTGGCCTGGGATTCAAGGCCCATCATCGCAGCGAAGTCGTCTGCACCGGATTCGGCCGTGCGGGTTACGCCGAGCAGTGGCAGGCCGTCGATTGTCTGGGCCTGGGCGCGGATCAGTTGTAGCTCGCGCTCCACCTCGTCGGCCAGTTCCGGGCGGCCGCTGCTGACCAGCTTGTCGCGAGCCAACGACAGCCGGCTCAGGTGCACGGTGGCGTCGAGCAAGGGCAGCAAGTAGCGATTGGCCTCGGCGTTGCCACTGTCGCGGGCGTAGCTGGCCATTTGCTCGAAGTTCGCCCCCAGCTCCCGTTCGGCTTGCAGCAACAGGGCTTGCGGGTCGCCGGCCAGCTTGCCGGCGGCCAGCAGTTCGTTGGCGGTGAAGGCCTGCAGGCTATCCAGGCTGGGGCGCAACTTCTCGGCCAGCTCAACGGGCCAGTCCGCCAGTGCGGCCTGCAACTGCTGGTTCGCCTCCATGGCGGCGGCCTGGCGCAGGGCATCGCCGTTGCCCAGATAGGCCTGGATATTGCGCGCCGCCTGGTTCTGAAACTGCTGGGACAGGCCCAGATAGCGCTCCATCATCTGGTAGGGGCGCTCGAGGGCGCGCTGCGACCACCACAGGGTGGCGCCCAAGGCGATACACACGGTCACCAGCAACAGGGTGTTGAAATTGGTCAGCCACTTCAGGCGCATAGCCACGAACTTCCTGCGCAGGGGAGAGGTAGGCGCCTGAAGTTATTGCGATTTTGTGACGGGGTGATGACGCCAGGGGCTTGGAGTCAGAAAAAAGTGGCACAGTGCCTCTATTGGTATGGCCGGCACAGTGAGTGCGAATCTCAGGGCTCTACACGAACGACGCAATTACGCCCCGCATGCTTGGCCCGGTACAGCGCCTCGTCCGCTGCACTGGCCATGGTCAATGCATCCAGCCCCTCATCCAGTTGCACCACGCCGGCGCTGAAGGTGCACTGCAAGTCTCGTGGCTGCGCCGGGTAGAGAATTTCGGCAAAGCGCCGGCGAATTTCGTCCAGCACTTTGTGTGCGGCGTCCAGCGCGGTATTGGGCATGACGATGGCGAATTCCTCGCCACCGTAGCGGCCAATGAAATCGGTCTTGCGCAAGCGCTGCTTGAGGAATAGAGCAAGGCTCTTGATCACTCGGTCGCCCATGGGGTGGCCATGGCGGTCGTTGATCTTCTTGAAGTGGTCGATGTCGAGCATGGCAAAGCTCAACGGCTGCTGTTCACGGCGGGCGCGGAAGCTGCAGTCTTCCAGCAGCTGCAGGATATGAGTGTGGTTGTACAGCCCGGTCAGGCTGTCGCGGACCATGCGCGCCTTCAAATGACGGGCGCGGGCGGCGCGGTTGCGCACGGTAGTGATCAGGTGGCGTGAGCGAAACGGCTTGGTCAAAAAGTCATCACCGCCTTCGCTCATGGCATCCAGTTGCTTGTCCAGGTCGTCCTCGGCAGACAGATAGATGATCGGCACACTCACATAACGGTCACTGTGGCGGATTACCTTGGCCAGCTCCGGGCCGGTGCAAGCCGGCATGTACAGGTCAAGGATGATCAGGTCGGGCTGGAAGTCGGCAAGCTCTGCCATCGTGCGGATCGGGTCGGTCAGGCTGCGGGTGAGCATGCCGGCGCCGGCCAGTACACGCTCGGTGTACAGGGCCTGGGTGCGCGAGTCGTCGATGATCAGCACGCGCAACGGGTCGTGCGGGGCGGTGTTGGTCAGCAGTTCTACCTTTTCCAGCAAGCTGGAAGCTTCCAGGCTGCCGGTGAGAAAGTCCTGACCACCGGCGCGTACTGCGGCAAGGCGGGTTGGGGTGTCGGCTTCGTGATGGCTGAAGAACAGCAACGGAATGGAGCGTGCCAGGCCCTGCTGCACCTGGGCGGCCAGCAGCAAGCCCAGGCCGGCGCCGGTGAAGTCGACGTCCATGATGATGGCCGACGGCGGGTACTCGCTGATCGAGGCGAGAAACGCCGCTGTGCTGGGCAACGCCTGCACCACCAGGCCAAAGAATTCCAGTTGCTGGGCCAGGCGCTGGGCACGCTCGTGGTCCTGCAGCAGGATGTACACCGGTTTGCGCACGGGCAGCAGCAGCTGGTCGAGCGGATCGTCCTTGCGCAGGCCGTTACGCGTCAGCGGCTGGACGGGGCACTGCGGGCTTGGCTCGACTGCTTGGCTCATGTCCTGGCTACTTATAGGTTGGGATGTGCAGGGGCAATGATGGCTCTATGCTAGCAGCTCTTTTCAAGTGCGTGAGTGCCCTGCGTCAACAAAGCGGGCAGAACGAATATTCAGTTGCTGACTGAATGGTCGCTTATGCGTACGGTGGTGTCTGCTTTATAGTGCTGGCATGCGGGCTTACCGTGGCACCCTAGCGCAGGCCTGTGGTCAAAGCCCCTGAACCGTCGTGACTGATTAAGGACAAAGCCATGCTGGACTGGAAAAACCGAGAGGCCAAAGCCGAGCCCCGTGAGCGTGTCGACGGGCGCGGCGCTGCCGCCCGTAGCTACCTTGGCGGCCTTTGGAGCCGTGCCTTGGGGACCCTGATCGGGTTGTACCTGCTGGTGTGTATCGGCCTGGGCTGGTACTGGAGCCAGGAGCCGGCTCTGTTCCCGGTGCAGCAAAACGCCCAGGCTGCAGCCGAACGTGCTGGCCAGCAGATGGTGGTGGGCTATACCACCGTCGAAACCCTCAAGACCGTGGCCAACACTTTGCTGAACAAGCCGGGCGGCTACATTTCCAACGACCGCTTCCCGCCGGGGCTGTGGATGGACAACATGCCAAGCTGGGAATATGGCGTGCTGGTCCAGGTTCGCGACCTGTCCCGTGCTCTGCGTAAAGACTTCGCCCGTTCGCAGTCGCAGTCTACCGAAGACGCCGACCTGGCCAAGGCCGAGCCCCGCTTCAACTTCGACAACAAGAGCTGGATTCTGCCTTCGAGCGAGTCGGAGTTCGAAGAAGGCATCAAGTCGCTGACCCGCTACCAGACCCGCCTGGCTGCTGGCGACAAGGGCGCGATCTTCTATACCCGCGCCGACAACCTGAACAACTGGCTGGGTGACGTGGCAACCCGTCTGGGCTCGCTGTCGCAGCGCCTCTCGGCCAGCGTTGGCCGGGTCAAGCTCAACTCCACGCTGAAGACCGAGTCGGTCGTTGCCGGCCAGGCGCCGCAGGTGGATGAGGAGCTGGTGGAAACGCCATGGCTGCAGATCGACAACGTGTTCTACGAAGCCCGCGGCCAAGCCTGGGCGCTGTCGCACCTGCTGCGTGCCATCGAGGTGGACTTCGCTGACGTGCTGGCGAAGAAGAATGCCACGGTCAGCGTGCGTCAGATCATCCGTGAGCTGGAAGCCTCGCAAGAGCCGCTGTGGAGTCCGATGGTGCTCAACGGCAGTGGCTTCGGCATGTGGGCCAACCACTCGTTGGTCATGGCCAACTACATTTCCCGGGCCAACGCCGCGGTTATCGACCTGCGTCAGCTGCTGTCGCAGGGTTGATGATGGCTATCAGCCCAGCCGAGGCCGCCCATCGGGCGGCTTCCGACCGCGAGCTGGTGACCTGGGTGGACGAAACCGACCAGGTACTGGGCGCCTTGCCTCGTGCCGAGCTGCGCGAGCGTGGCCTGATCGGGCGCTGCACATTCATTCTGCTGTTCAACAGTGCCGGTGAACTGTGTGTACACCGGCGTACGCTGAGCAAGGCGCTGTACCCGGGGTATTGGGATGTGGCGGCGGGCGGCATGGTCGCGGCTGGCGAAGCGTATGCCGAGTCGGCTGCGCGCGAGTTGGCCGAAGAGCTGGGCATCGAAGGCGCTGATTTGCGCTTCCACGAGCGTTTCTACTTTGACCAGCCGGATAACCGCTTGTGGTGTGCGGTGTATTCGGCGGTGTCGGATGCACCGTTGCGGTTGCAGCCGGAAGAGGTGATCGAGGCGCGCTTCATCGGTCTGGAGCAGGCTGAGCAGGAAAGCCTGAGCAAGCCTTATTGCCCGGACTCGTTGGCGGCGTTGCAGCGCTATAAGGCCACTTTGTAGGCTCGGGTTTGCCCGCGAAATACCGGCCCAGACACCCGTTTCGCAGGGCAAGGGCTTTGCCCTTATTCGCGGGTAAACCCGCTCCTACACAATCGCCGTATTTATCGTTACACTGCGCGCCCTTTTCGGGCTGCCGCAATTCTTGCAGCAGTAGCGCCGCCCCTGCCAGAGTGGGGCTTCGCGGTCGGCCTCAACCCCAAGGCACGACCAGTTTTTGTCCTCAGCACCGAGGAACAAAAGTGGCCAAGAAAGCTTCTTCCTTTTCCGCCCTTGGCGGTCTCGTGTACTCCACCGATGCCGGTCGGCACTGCCCCGACTGTGGCCAGCCGGTGGACGCCTGCACCTGCAAGCAGCAAATCATCCCCGAAGGCGACGGCATTGCCCGCGTGCGCCGCGAAAGCAAAGGCCGTGGCGGCAAGACCGTGACCACCGTCACCGGCGTGCCGCTGCCGCCCGACCAGCTCAAAGAACTGGCGACCACGCTCAAGCGCCGCTGCGGCACCGGCGGCGCCCTGAAGGACGGGGTTATCGAGATCCAGGGCGACCATGTCGAGCTGTTGATCGGCGAGCTGACCAAACAGGGTTTCAAGGCGAAAAAGTCCGGCGGCTGAGGCCATCGCGCGATTTTTTGCCCAGCGCTTTCTAAACTCGTTCTCGTGGTCAGGGTCTATGCCTGAGCACGGATGAATCGTCATTTTCAGCTTTTACACTCGCTCCGCTGCCTGCGGGGCAGTGTCTTCGACTTATCTATAGGGGACTTGAATGTCCGTACGACGCACACGCAAAGACGATGGTAGCCAATGGACCGTGGCCGACAGCCGCAGTGTTTATGGCATCCGCCATTGGGGCGCTGGTTATTTCGCCATCAATGAAGCCGGGCGCGTCGAAGTGCGCCCCAACGGCCCCGGCAGCGCACCGATCGACCTGTACGAGCAGGTGGACGAACTGCGCCAGAGCGGCCTGTCGCTGCCCTTGCTGGTGCGCTTCCCCGACATTCTGCAGGACCGCGTACGCCAGCTGACTGGTGCGTTCGACGCCAACATCGCGCGCCTGGAGTACCAGAGCCAGTACACCGCGCTGTATCCGATCAAGGTCAACCAACAGGAAGCGGTGGTGGAAAACATCATCGCTACGCAAAACGTTTCCATCGGCCTGGAAGCCGGCTCCAAACCCGAGTTGCTGGCAGTGCTGGCGCTGGCGCCGAAGGGTGGCACCATCGTCTGCAACGGCTACAAGGACCGTGAGTTCATTCGCCTGGCGCTGATGGGCCAGAAGCTCGGCCACAACGTGTTCATCGTCATCGAGAAAGAGTCGGAAGTGGCCCTGGTGATTGAAGAGGCCGCCGAGCTCAAGGTGAAACCGCAGGTAGGCCTGCGTGTTCGCCTGTCGTCGCTGGCCTCGAGCAAGTGGGCCGACACCGGTGGCGAGAAGTCCAAGTTCGGTTTGTCCGCCGCCCAGCTGCTCTCGGTGGTGCAGCGCTTCCGCGATGCGGGCCTGGATCAGGGCATCCGCCTGCTGCACTTCCACATGGGTTCGCAGATCGCCAACCTGGCCGACTACCAGCACGGCTTCAAGGAAGCCATCCGCTACTACGGCGAACTGCGTGCGCTGGGCCTGCCGGTCGATCACATCGACGTGGGTGGCGGCTTGGGTGTGGACTACGACGGCACCCACTCGCGCAATGCCAGCTCGATCAACTACGACATGGACGACTACGCCGGCGTGGTGGTGGGCATGCTCAAGGAGTTCTGCGACGCGCAGGGCCTGCCGCACCCGCACATCTTCTCCGAGAGTGGCCGTTCGCTGACCGCGCACCACGCCATGCTGGTGATCCAGGTCACTGACGTCGAGAAGCATAACGACGACGTACCCACCATCGAGAACAAGGAAGCCCTGCCCGAGACTGTGCAGTGGCTGGCCGACCTGCTTGGCCCGACCGACATCGAGATGGTCACCGAGACCTACTGGCGCGCCACCCACTACATGGGTGATGTGGCCGCGCAGTACGCTGACGGCAAGATCAGCCTGGGCGAGAAAGCCTTGGCCGAGCAGTGCTATTTTGCCGTGTGCCGTCGCCTGCACAACTCGCTGAAAGCCCGCCAGCGCTCGCACCGCCAGGTGCTGGACGAGCTGAACGACAAGCTGGCCGACAAATACATCTGCAACTTCTCGGTGTTCCAGAGCCTGCCGGACACCTGGGCCATCGGCCAGGTACTGCCGATCATCCCGCTGCACCGCCTGGACGAAGAGCCGATGCGGCGTGCGGTATTGCAGGACCTGACTTGCGACTCCGACGGCAAGATCAACCAGTACGTTGACGAGCAAAGTATCGAAACCAGCATGCCGGTGCATGCGGTGAAGGAGGGCGAGGATTACCTGCTGGGCGTGTTCCTGGTGGGTGCCTATCAGGAAATCCTGGGTGACATGCACAACCTGTTCGGTGACACCGACTCGGTGAACATCTACCAGAATGCCGACGGCAGCGTGTACCACGCCGGTATCGAAACCCACGACACCATCGAAGACATGCTGCGCTACGTGCACCTGTCGCCGGAGGAGTTGATGACGCATTACCGCGACAAGGTTGCCAGCGCCAAGATCACTGCGCGTGAGCGGACCCAGTATCTGGATGCCTTGCGCCTGGGCTTGACCCGTTCTTCGTACCTGTCATCGTAGTTGTTGTCGGGCCCGCTCCCGCAAAAATGGACTGCCCCAGGAGGTTGGACACCAATCCAATTTCCTGGGGGCAGGTAAGCAAGTATTCAGATCGATTCAAACTCACTTGGCAGAGGCTGGCCGATGGGACTTGAAGGTGTCCGTGAAGCCGCGCGGAGGAAATCGACAATGCTTGCAATCGAACCGGAGTATGCCGTCAGCCCTGCATATGATTATCTGTTGGCCTTTCATCGCGATCAGTTCTGGCACCATCAATTGTTCATGATGGGTATTCTGGAGCACCGCGTGTGATCAGTAACGCCGGCCTTCTGCTCGCCTCAATCCTGGCCGCCTGTATTTTCTTCCATCCGAGAGTGCTCGGTTCTCGGCTTTGGCGCGCCACGGTGACGCCACTGGCCTCTATTATTGGATCTGGCTTCCTGGTCGCCGGACCGATCTTGGCGGGAACGTTCAGTGGTGCAGCGTGGCTTGCCATGTTGGCTCTTTGCCTCGTCGGTTACCTATACGGCGCAGTGATGCGTCACAACATTCGTTATGTGGAGCCCAATTTGGGGGCGCTGCCACCTACGGCCGCGCTTATTGAACGTGCCTGCGACTTAGTGCTGTCGCTCGCCTATTTCGTGTCTGTTGCCTACTACCTCAACCTGTTCGCAGCTTTCGGCCTGCGGATTGTGGGTGTAGAAGACCGGTTTTCCGTGCGCATTGTCGCCTCCGTCGCGATTGCCACCGTTGGCCTGATTGGACTATCGGGTGGCCTGCGTGCACTTGAGCGTATCGAGGTCAATGCGGTCGGTCTCAAACTTTCCGTCATTTTCGGAATTATCGTGGCGCTTATTTTGTTTGCATCAACCTATCATCCTGTTTCGGCTCAGGTTGAGTCGCAGGCCGGGTTTGGCAAGTTCCAGATTTTATTAGGTCTCATCGTACTGGTGCAGGGCTTCGAGACATCCCGGTATTTAGGCGCCGAATACAATCTGGAGACACGTATCCGAACGATGCGCTATGCGCAGTTGATATCAACGTTTGTCTATGTCGGGTTCGTTTTTCTTGTGACGCATTTGTTTTGTGACCGCCCGCAGGCCATAGGGGGCGAGACGGCGATTATAGACATGCTTCGCCCGGTTGGCGCCGCAGTCGCACCACTGCTGATTGCGGCAGCCCTTGCTTCCCAGTCGTCGGCGGCGATCGCCGACATGAATGGCGCAAGCGGCTTGCTTGCTGAGGCAACGCATAGCCGCATATCCGTAAATGCGGGAAGCCTGGTGACGGCGCTCGTTGCGATCGGCATAACCTGGGGCGCTAGCATTTACGAGATCATCACCTACGCATCAAAGGCGTTCGTCGCCTATTACGCTTTGCAGTCGCTACAAGCGATCCTGTCATCGCTGCGCCGCAATCAATTCGCCAAAGCCGCGATGTTTGCTGCTGGGCTTTTGATTGCCGTCTGCGTCATGCTGCTCGGAAAACCGGTCGCAAGCTAGGAGGGCAAAGTACTACCCCCGGCGTCACTGAACCCAGAGCCCTTTTTCCTGCAACCGCCACCCCACCCACCCCAACGTCAACGCCCGCAATCCCATGAACCCGAGAAACGCCAACCATAATCCATGGTTGCCAAACCCGCTCATGGCCACCGCCACGGGCAATGCCACCAGCACCGACGCCAGCATCGCATTACGCATTTCCCGCGCCCGGGTCGCGCCGATGAACAACCCATCCAGCAAGTAACTCCACACCGCGATCAACGGCAGTAACGCCAGGTAGGGCAAATACGGATAAGCCGCCGCCCGCACACTTTCGATGTCGGTCTGCAAGTCGATGAACAGGTGCCCACCCAGCAGGAACAGCCCGGCAAAGCCCAGGCTGGTGATCAGCGACCAGCCGCAGGCCACCACCAGCGAGCGACGTAGGGTGTCGCGGTCACGGGCGCCAATGGCATGGCCGCACAAGGCCTCCACTGCGTGGGCCAGGCCGTCGAGCGCATAGGCCGTCAGCAGCAGGCCGTTGAGCAGCAGGGCGTTGGCTGCCACCGTGGCCTCACCCAAGCGCGCGCCCTGCACGGTGATCAGCAGGAACACCAGTTGCAGCGCCAGGCTGCGTAGGAAGATGTCGCGGTTCACCGCCAGCAGTGGCCTCCAGGCCTGCCAGCGCTTGAGCGCTGCCCACACGATCTGCCCCGGGTAGGCCCGCAGGGCCGGGCGGGTCAGGGCCAGGCCGAGCAGGGCGGCAGTCCATTCGGCAATCACCGATGCCCGCGCCGAGCCCAGTACACCCCAGTCCAGGCCCAGCACGAACCACAGGTTCAAGGCGATGTTCAGCAGGTTGGTGGTCAGCAGGATTGCCAGTGGAGCCCTGGCGTTCTGCGTGCCGAGGAACCAGCCGACCAGCGCGTAACTGGCCAGCGCCGCAGGCAGGCCAAGCAGGCGGGTATGGAAGAAGTCTTCGGTGGATTGCTGCAGGGCTGCGCTGGGTTGCATCGCATGGAGTGCCAGCTGGCTGAAGGGCAGGGCCAGCAGGCCGATCAACAGGGCGAAGCCGACCGCCAGCAGCAGCCCTTGCACCAGTACCTGGCGTAACGCTGCACCGTCGCCACGGCCGGCAGCCTGAGCAGCGAAACCGGTGGAGCCCATGCGCAGGAAGCCCATCAGGCCGACCATGAAGGTGAACAAGGTGGCGCCCACAGCCACGGCGCCCAACTGGTGGGCGTGCGGAAGATGGCCGATGACCGTGCTGTCGACCAGCGCCACCAGCGGTACCGAGATGTTGGACAGGATCATCGGCGCGGCCAGCGCCCAGACCTTGCGGTGGGTGGGGCGGTGGCGCCAGTCGGCAGCGAGTTGGGGCATGTGCATTCCATGAGATTTTGGGGCCGCTGTGCACCCCTTCGCGCGCGTGCTCGCTCCCACAGGAAAGTGTTGCTCTTGCTGCCGGCGCCAAACCTGTGGGAGCGGGCAAGCCCGCGAAGGAGCGCAACGCGGCCCCCTTTTAACGAATGGCCACAGTGTACCGACCAGGCAACCATTTAGCGCGACCATGGTCTGACCTGGCGCGCAACGCCGGGTGCTGTACCTGACGTTGCGCTATAGTTGCTGCCCTCACGTACACGCTGCCCAAGAGTTCCTATCTCATGTTCAACAAAGGATTGTTGCTGGCCTGCGCGCTGGCGTTGCTCAGTGCCTGTGACTCTTCCACGCCAGGCAAACCGGCGCCGGTCGAAAAAACCGTGGCGCCCGCGCCCGCCGAAGCTTCCGCCCCCAAGCGTGAGGACCCGGCCTTGCTCGCCAAGCGCTATGAGGGCCGCGAACTCACGGTGCTGGACGTATCGGAAGTACAGCTCGATGGCGCGGCAACGCTGTCAATCAGCTTTTCCGTACCGCTGGATGCCAAGCAGGACTTCACCAACAAAGTTCACCTGGTAGATACCGTCAAAGGCAAGCTCGACGGAGCCTGGGAACTCTCCGACAACCAGATGGAGCTGCGCTTGCGCCACCTGGAGCCGCAGCGCAAGCTGGTGCTGACCGTCGACAAGGGGCTGCTGGCAGTCAATGGCAAGCAGCTGGACAGCGAGTCGATCACCCGCCTGGAAACCCGCGACATGCAGCCGACCATCGGCTTTGCCAGCCGCGGCTCGCTGCTGCCTACGCGCCTGGCCGAAGGCCTGCCGGTGATTGCCCTGAACGTCGACAAGGTGGATGTCGAGTTCTTCCGCGTCAAGCCAGACATGCTCTCGACCTTCCTGGCCAACTGGGGGCGCAACAGCAGCCTGTACTACTACCAGTCCAAGGAAACCCTGGACATGGCCGAGCTGGTCTACAGCGGCCGCTTCGATCTCAACCCGGCACGCAACACGCGTGAGACCGTGTTGTTGCCAATTGCCGGCATCAAGCCGTTGCAGGCGCCAGGTGTGTACCTGGCCGTGATGCGCGCCTCGGGTACCTACGATTATTCTCAGCCGGCAACCCTGTTCACCCTTAGCGACATCGGCGTGTCGGCCCACCGCTACCGCGACCGCATCGACGTGTTTGCTCAAGCCCTGGAAGGCGGCAAGGCGCTGAACGGCGTCAACCTGGAAATCCATGATGAAAAGGGCAAGCTGCTGGCCCAGGCCACTACCGATGGCAAGGGGCATGCCCAGCTGCCAATCACGCCCAAGGCCGATACCCTGATCGCCACCCAGGGCGTGCATACCACGTTGTTGCGCCTGAACACCGCAGCCCTGGACCTGGCCGAATTCGACATCACCGGGCCTCAGGCCAACCCGCTGCAGTTCTTCATCTTCGGCCCGCGTGACCTGTACCGCCCGGGTGAGACGGTGCTGCTCAACGGTCTGCTGCGCGACCAGGACGGCAAGCCGGTCAAAGCCCAACCGGTGAGCGTGGAAGTGCGTCGCCCGGATGAACAGGTGAGCCGCAAGTTCGTCTGGGAAGCCGACAGCAATGGCTTGTACCAGTACCAGTTGCAATTGGCCACCGAGGCCCCGACGGGCCGTTGGCAACTGCTGCTCGACCTGGGGGGCGGGCGCAAGCAGGTCTATGAATTTCTCGTCGAAGACTTCCTGCCCGAGCGCCTCGCACTGGAACTCAAGGGCAGCAGCAAACCGCTTTCGCCGGATGAAGATGCGCGCATCCAGGTCAATGGCCGTTACCTCTATGGCGCCCCGGCCGCCGGCAATCGCCTGAGCGGTCAGGCCTATGTACGCCCGCTGCGCGAGGCGGTACCGGCGTTGCCTGGCTACCAGTTCGGTTCGGTCACCGAAACCGATCTGAACCAGGACCTGGAACTGGACGAGGTCACCCTTGACCAGGCCGGCAAGGCGGTGGTCGATATCGAAAGCCGTTGGGCCGAAGCCCGCTCTCCGCTGCAACTGACCGTGCAGGCCAGCCTGCAGGAGTCGGGTGGCCGGCCGATCACCCGGCGCCTGGAGCAGCCTATCTGGCCGGCTGAGCGCCTGCCGGGCCTGCGAGGCCTGTTCGAAGGTGATGAAACTGATAGCAACGGGCCGGTGGAATTTGAATTCCTGCTGGCCGACCGCGACGGTCACAAACTGGCGGCCGATGCGCTCAAGGTGCGCCTTGTTCGCGAACGCCGCGATTACTACTGGAATTACTCGCAAAGTGACGGCTGGAGTTACGCCTACAATGAGAAATTCCTGACCCAGAACGAAGAGACGATCAGCGTCAAGGCAGGTTCCACTGCCAAGCTCAGCTTCCAGGTTGAATGGGGCCCTTACCGCGTCGAGGTCGAAGACCCGCAGACCGGTCTGGTATCCAGCGAGCGCTTCTGGGCCGGCTATCGCGCCCAGGACAACGCTGAGGGCGGCGCGGTGCGGCCGGACCAGGTCAAGCTGGCGCTGGACAAACCCTCCTACACCGATGGCGCTACCGCCAAGGTCACCGTCACCCCGCCCGCTGCGGGCAGCGGCTACCTGATGATCGAGTCCAGCGATGGCCCGCTGTGGTGGCAGGAAATTGATGTGCCCGCCGAGGGCAAGACCTTTGACGTGCAACTGGACAAGGCCTGGGCCCGTCACGATCTGTACATCAGCGCGTTGGTTATCCGCCCTGGTGAGCGCAAGGCCAATGCCACGCCCAAGCGCGCCGTGGGCGTGCTGCACCTGCCGCTGGACCGCGCCGAGCGCAAGCTTGCGCTGAGCCTGCAGGCACCGGAGAAAATGCGCCCGAAACAGCCGTTGACGGTGAAGATCAAGGCCGCCAACGCCGATGGCAGCGTGCCCAGGCAGGTGCATGTGCTGTTGTCGGCGGTGGACGTGGGCATCCTCAACATCACCGATTTCAAAACCCCCGACCCGTTCGCCAGCCTGTTCGGGCGCAAGGCCTATGGTGCCGATCAACTGGACATCTACGGCCAACTGATCGAGGCCGGGCAGGGCCGCCTGGCCAGCCTGGCATTCGGTGGTGACGCAGCGATGGCCAAGGGGGGCAAGCGACCCAACACTACGGTAACCATCGTTGCCCAGCAGAGCCTGCCGGTGACGCTGGACGACAAGGGTGAGGGCCAAGCCACAGTCGATATCCCCGACTTCAACGGCGAACTGCGGTTGATGGCCCAGGCCTGGACCGAAGAGCACTTCGGCATGGCCGAAGGCAAGACCGTGGTCGCCGCACCGTTGATTGCCGAGCTTTCGGCCCCGCGCTTCCTGGCCGGTGGCGACCGTACCAGCCTGGCACTGGACCTGGCCAACCTGTCTGGCCGCGCCCAGCAACTGAACGTCGAAATCACCACAGAAGGGCAACTGAGCCTGGCGGCCAACGCCGTGCAGAGCGTTAACCTGGCCGAAGGGCAGCGCTCGACGCTGATGATTCCGGTGCAGGCCCAGGGTGGTCTGGGGCAGGGCAAGGTACATGTCCGGGTGACTGGCCTGAAAATGCCGAACGAGCCGATCACTGCGTTCGAACGTGAGTGGACGCTGGGTGTGCGCCCGGCCTACCCGGCAATGCTCAAGCACTACCGTGTGGCTCTGAAGGACCAGCCGTGGACCCTGCCCGAAGCAGACCTGGCCGCCTTCGAACCCGCTGGCCTGGAAGCCAGCCTGGCCTTGTCGAGCCGACCGCCGCTAAACATTGCCGAGCAGATTCGCGCGCTGCAAGCCTACCCCTACGGCTGCCTCGAACAGACCACCAGTGGCCTGTACCCCTCGCTGTACGCCGATGCCGACAGCCTCAAGCGCCTGGGCATCAAGGGCGAGCCGGCGGATGTGCGCAAGCGCAAGATCGAAATGGGCATCGAGCACTTGCTGGGGATGCAGCGCTACAACGGCAGCTTTGGCCTGTGGAGTTCGGACAGCGAAGAAGAGTACTGGCTCACCGCCTATGTTACCGACTTCCTGCTGCGTGCCCGTGACCAAGGTTACGGCGTGCCTGCCGAGGCACTGAAGAAGGCCAGTGAGCGCCTGCTGCGTTACCTGCAGGAACGCAACCTGATCGAAGTCGACTACAGCGAAAATGCCGACCACACGCGCTTTGCCGTGCAGGCCTATGCGGCGCTGGTGCTGTCGCGCAGCCAGCAGGCGCCGTTGGGTGCCCTGCGCGGGCTGTTCGAACGTCGCGCCGATGCCCGCTCCGGTCTGCCGCTGGTACAACTGGCAGTGGCGCTGGACAAAATGGGCGACAAACCGCGTGCCGAGCAAGCCTTGCAGGCGGGCCTGGGCATCAGCCGTGGCAAAGGCTGGCTGGCCGATTATGGCAGCGCCCTGCGTGACCAGGCGCTGATCCTGGCGCTGCTGCAGGAAAGCAACCTGGCCAGCAGCCAGGTCGATCAGCGCCTGTTCGCCTTGTCGGATGAACTGGCGGCCAACCGTTGGCTGTCGACCCAAGAGCGCAATGCACTGTTCCTCGCTGGCCGTGGCCTGCTGGGCAAGCCGGAAGGCCAGTGGCAGGCACGCCTGGACAGCGCGGGTGAAGTGCGCGAGTTGAACAATGCCGAGGCCGGTATGAAGCTGGAAGGCCTGTTACTGGCCTCGCCACTGAGCGTGCAGAACGAGGGCAGCGAGACGTTGTACCAGCAGCTGACTCTGTCGGGCTACCCACGACAGGCGCCTGCTGCTGGCGGCAACGGCCTGCAGATTCGCAGAGAGTACCTGGGCATGAATGGCCAGCCGCTGGACGTGCACAACCTGCGCAGTGGCGACCTTGTGCTCGTGCACCTGGCGCTGAAAGCTGAGGACCGCGTGCCGGACGCGCTGGTGGTGGACCTGCTGCCGGCAGGCCTGGAGCTGGAAAACCAGAACCTGGCTCAAAGCGCGGCCAGCCTGGACAACGCGAGCAGTGCAGTGAAGGCGTGGCGCGAGTCGATGCAGAACGCCAGCGTGGTGCATCAGGAGTACCGTGATGACCGTTATGTTGCCGCGCTCAAGCTTGACGGCTATGGCACCACCCACCTGCTGTACCTGGCGCGAGCGGTGACACCGGGCACTTACCGCGTGCCGCCGCCGCAGGTCGAGTCGATGTATCGGCCGAACTTGCAGGCCGTGGGGGATGGGCAAGGGGAGATGACCGTGAAAGCCCGCTGACGCAGCACGCTCATCTGCAGGAGCAGCCGTGTGCTGCTCCTGCAAGGGTATGCCATTGTGCGTTCAGTGAATCACCCAGCTCATCACCCACAGCCCCAGCACCAGCCAGATGATCCCGAGGATGATCGAGGCGCGCATGAATGCGCGGATTGCCGAGTACAGCAGCATCAGGCCGATGATCAGGGCCAGGATGCTCAGCAGCGAGGTGTCCATGCCCAAGGTGCGCGACAGACCATCGATGAAGTTGCCACCGGCATTGGCCAGCAGGTTGAACAGCCCGCTCAATGCGTCGACGATGAAGCGGATCAACGACCCCAGTGCCTGGCCCAGCCACTCAAAAAAACCTTCTACATGCATAGTTGCTTCCTGATGAAAAATTCGGCGAGGTTGTCGTCCCAAAGCCTTTGGCCATTACCTGGCCAGGTCGGTTCCCGATGCCAAGCTTAGCGCGACCACGCAGCCGTGCGGGCAGGTTGTTGCGTGCTGCATTGATCAGTTTGCTGGTGCTGGGCGGCCTGTCGTGGCTGGCTGATCGTATCTGGCCGCTGCCGCTGCCGGGTGATGACCTGGCCCGGGTAGTGCTGGCCGAAGACGGCACGCCGTTGTGGCGATTTGCCGATGCTGAGGGCGTGTGGCGCTACCCAGTTAGCCCTGAAGAGGTTTCGCCGCTTTACCTGCAGGCCTTGCTGACTTACGAGGACCGTTGGTTCTACGACCACCCAGGGGTCAACCCGCTGGCCTTGGCCCGTGCGGCCTGGCTGAACCTGCGCAGCGGGCGTGTCGTGTCGGGCGGCAGCACACTGTCGATGCAGGTGGCACGCCTGCTCGACCCGCACGACCGTACCCTGGGCGGTAAACTGCGGCAGCTCTGGCGCACGTTGCAGCTGGAATGGCACTTGTCCAAGCGCGACATCCTGCAGATCTACCTGAACCGCGCACCTTTCGGCGGCACGCTTCAGGGCGTGGCGGCAGCCAGCTGGGCGTACCTGGGCAAGTCCCCCCGGCACCTGACACCTGCCGAAGCGGCATTGCTGGCCGTGCTGCCCCAGGCACCCAGCCGGCTGCGCCCGGACCGCCACCCCGAGCGTGCCCAGCGTGCCCGGGACAAGGTGCTGCAGCGCCTGGCTGAATACCAGGTATGGCCGGCCCAGCAAATCCGCGAGGCGGCCGAGGAGCCGCTGGTGCTGGCGCCGCGGCAGGAACCGGCCCTGGCGCCATTGCTGGCCCGGCGCCTGAACCGCGCGGACAGCCCGCCGCTGATCCGCACCACGCTTGACGCTGCGCTTCAGCGGCGCCTCGAAGACTTGCTGCTGGGCTGGCGCGCCCGGCTGCCCGAGCGTACCTCGGCCGCCATTCTGGTGGTTGAAGCGCAGAGCATGGCGGTGCGCGCGTACCTGGGCTCGGTAGATTTGTCTGATGAGCGCCGCTTTGGCCATGTCGACATGGTGCGCTCGCTACGTTCGCCCGGTTCCACCCTCAAGCCTTTTCTCTACGGCATGGCGCTGGACGATGGCCTGATCCATTCCGAATCGCTGTTGCAGGATGTTCCGCGACGCTACGGCGACTACCGCCCCGGCAACTTCTCCATGGGTTTCAGCGGGCCTGTGTCGGCCAGCTCGGCGCTGGCCCTGTCGCTCAACCTGCCCGCCGTGCAATTGCTGGAAGCCTACGGCCCGAAACGCTTTGCCGCGCAACTGCGCATGGCGGGCATGCCGCTGATACTACCGCCCCTTGCCGAGCCCAACCTGTCGTTGATCCTGGGCGGTGCCGGCAGCCGGCTGGAAGACCTGGTCGGCGGCTACGCGGCGCTGGCGCGGGGGGGCAACAGTGCGCAGGTGCGCTTGCAGCCACAGGCCCCCTTGGTGGAGCACCGGTTGCTGTCGCCAGGGGCGGCGTGGATCATCCGGCGTATCCTCAGTGGCCAGGCGCGCCCGGACCGCGACCCGCACGCCGAACTGGTGCAGCGCCCGCAACTGGCCTGGAAAACCGGCACCAGCTACGGCTTTCGCGATGCCTGGTCGATTGGCGTGGGGCCGCGCTACCTGATCGGCGTATGGATTGGCCGCCCCGACGGTACACCGGTACCCGGGCAGTTCGGCCTGGCGTCGGCGGCGCCGCTGATGTTGCAGGTGCACGATCTGTTGAGCAATCGCGACAGCCAACGCGGCATCAGCGTCCCTGTAGAGCGGGTACCTGCGAATATCGGTGTTGCGGCGATCTGTTGGCCGCTGGGCCAGCCGATGAGCAAGCAGGACACCAACTGTCGGCGTCAGCGCTTTGCATGGACCCTGGACGGCACCACGCCGCCAACCTTGCAGGCAGCCGACCAGCCGCTGGGCCTGGGCTTGCGTGAAAAAGTGTGGGTCAACGAGCAGGGCTTGCGGGTCGATGGTAGCTGCCCGGGCGCCAGGGCTCGTGACATCGCCCTGTGGCCGGCGCCACTGGAGCCGTGGCTACCCCGTGTCGAGCGGCGCCTGGCGCGATTGCCGGCCATCGACCCGGCCTGCCCGCCGCAGGCGCCGGCCAGTGCACCACCGCTGTCGATCGTCGGTGTGCGCCCAGGCGACAATCTGCGTCGCCCGGCCACCAGCACTGAGCCGCTGCAATTGCAGGTCTCTGCCTTGGGTGGTGGTGGACGGCGCTGGTGGTTCCTCAACGGCCAGCCGCTGGGTGAAACCCAAGGGCAGGACAGCCTGTTGCTGCGTTTGCCACAGGTCGGGCAGGCCGAACTCAGCGCGCTGGACGAAAGCGGTCAGACGGCGCGGGTGGCGTTTCAGGTCAGCGAGTAGGTGTTCGACGGCAGCCGGGCCAGCACCTACGCTTGCAAGTGACGGGTGTGGCCGGCTTGTGCCCCGCAACCCATGGGAACATGGAGTGCCCTATGTGTCCTCTGCTCGTGCCCCTGATGTTGCTGCTTTGGGCACTTGCTGCCCACGCCGAGCCGTTGCCGGGGTTTCTCGACAGCCATGAATACGAGCGGCGTCTGCCCAGCGCCAACCTGCCGATGACGGACTACTCCTCTGTGCGCCCCAGCATACGGCTGGCAGGGGCGGCTATCGACAATCCCAGCTGGGCCCCGGCCAACACCCGGCTGGTGCTGCATAAAGTGCGCTTCGAGGGCGGCACGGTGTTCCCCTTGGGCGACCTGCGCGAACACTATCAGCCGCTGATCGGGCGCGAAACCACGTTGGGTGAATTGCAGCAATACACCCAGCGCCTGACCCAACGCTACCGGCAGGAGGGCTACTTGTTGTCGTATGCCTACCTGCCGCCTCAGGATGTGGCCGATGGCAGGGTCAATGTGGTGCTGGTCGAAGGTTACGTACGTGATTACCACGTGGACGGCGATATCGGATCGGCCAATGAGTATTTGCAGCAGTTGCTGGCGCGCATTGAGACCGAGCGCCCACTGACCCGCGAAACGCTGGAGCGCTATCTGGGCCTGGCTACGCGCATGCCAGGGGTCGTGGTAGAGGCCGAATTGGCAATGGCGCGTGCTGCCGATGGTGTCGCCCAGCTGACCGTGCATGCACGGCGCAAGCCACTCAGCGCCGCTGTGACCGTGGCCGACTCCAGCCGTGATGCTGCACAGGCCCTGATCACCGTAGCCAGCAATGCCCAGACCCGCCATGGCGAACGCGTAACGGCCAGCTGGCTGCTGCCCCCTGGCAATGACCGGGTCTACTACCAGCGTCTCGATTACAGCCAGTACCTGGACGCCGCCGGAAGCCAACTGCTGCTGTCGGCGTCGCGCTACCGCAGCGAGCCCGGCACGCGCATACGTTTGGACGATGGCCGCGATATCACCCGCAAGCACGACAGTGAGCGCTATGCGATCGGCCTGCGTCAGCCGGTGGTTGTAAGGCCCAATGAGTGGCTAGCGGTGCAGGGCCACGTGTATTCAGTCAGTGAGCATGGTGAAAACCGGATGGCCGAACAGCCACCGTCTCGCAAGTACGACACCTATGTGCGGGCGCTGGCATTCGAAGGTGACTGGCGCAAGGTGGAGCAGGGGCGTTTGCGTATCGTCAGTGCCGGGGTCTATCAGGGCCTGGACTACCTGGGAGCACGCAGCGATGCTGACTACGATCTCGATTTCCTGCGCTTGCGGCTTTCCGGTTTGCAGAGCGACAGGCTGTTGGATAACTGGCAGGGGGTGGTGTCCGGGGCGTTGTACTGGAGTGATGATCGATTGCCTGACAGCGAGCGTGCGGGGTTTGGCGGGCAGAATTTCGGGCGCGGTTACCCGCGCGATCAGGCGGACGGTGACAAGGGCTGGGGAGTGGCTTACGAGCTCAACTACAGCGTGCGCAGTAGCTGGCTTGCGCGGGTTCAGCCCTATGCGGTGGTGGATACCGCACAGGCCTGGCATAACCGGGGACCGGTGGAGGACGCCCATCTGGCTTCGGTGGCGCTGGGTGTGCGGTTAGGGGTTGGGCATATGTTCAATGTGGCGCTGGAAGTGGCCAAGCCGTTGGCGGATGTGGCGCTGGATAGCCTGGACCGTGGGCCTCGGCTGACATTGAACCTGGCAATTCAGTTGTAGCAGGCAAATATGGGCTTGCCGGAGCAGCGTTTCGCAGCGCGGGGCTGCTCCAAAATGGTGTGCCGCGCCTTCACTCAATGGGTCGTGAACCGCTGGTGCACGGGCGACGAGCTGGGGGTCAGCGCAAGAGCCAGTTGGGTGCGGTTGTGCATATGCGTCAAACGCAATACCTGAGACACATAGAGCTTCACGGTGTTTTCGGTAATGCCCAGTTCGCAGGCGATCTGGTAATTGGTCTTGCCCTTGCCTACCAGGCGCGCCACTTCCAGCTGGCGTGGTGACAGTTTCTCGAACGCTGCCGGTAGCTCGCTTTCGCTTTCTTCTGCATCACTGGCACGCCGGTGGGCACCTTGGCCACGGGCTTTTTCCAGGTCCTGATACAGTTCGTCCACCGACTCGGCCAGTTCCTGCAAGCGCTGGTTCAAGCCACCCAGATCGCGAATGTTGCGCTGGCGCTCCAGCAAGGCCTCTTCCTGCCGGCGGACGCCTTCCAGCAGTTCATCGAGGTCCATCGGCTTCTGGTAGTAATCGGCGAAACCTTCGCGTAGCGCCCGGATCAAGTCCTGCTTCTCGGCACGCCCAGTCAACATGATGGCTTCGAACATGCGCTGGCTACCGTTGATCTCCTTCAATGCGCGTACCAGCTCGATGCCATCCCGATCTGGCATGTGCAGGTCACAGATGAGCAAGCCAATAGTCGGGTCTGCCACATAGTGCTCAATGGCTTCGTCGGTTGAGAGGGCTGTAACGCAGGCATAGCCCTTGGTTTCGAGGAATTCACTCAGTTGCTCGACAATGACCGGTTGGTCATCAACCACCAACACCTTCACTTCACTCACTGATCTGGACACGATCAACTCCCTGTTCTTATACGGCCCTGCTCCCGTGCCAGACGCTCTGACAGCTTAAAAGTAGTCGCACCAGGCGAAAATGTACAAGGTGTGTACAAGTCATCGGACCACTGGAAGGCTTATTGGATCCATACGGCCGTCAGAAGAAAACCTGATAACACATAGGGGACAAATGCCTGCTTATCACCCATTTCCTCGGTCAGTTCCTGCAAACGTTTTTTCACTTTGGGGTTGAGCAGCGTCCACAGACGCCGGCGTGTCAGTAGCCAGACCAGCACACTGACACCCGCGCCAATGAAGGTGCCGAGCACATACTGCGGGCTGGTGGCCAGGGCCAGGGCGCCCATCAGCTTGACGTCGTCGGCACCGAAGCGGCCGAGCATGTAGCCTGGCAAGGTCAGCAGCATGACGATGGCCAGCGCCCAGCCGGCATCGCTGGCATCGGCGCCTATCCAGCTGTGACCAGTGCTGAACAGCCAGGCCAAGGCGCAGCTCGCCACCCCCAGGGTCAGCACGTTGGAGATCTGGCGTTGACGCACATCCTGTTCGGAGCACAAGGCAAGCCACAGCAGGAGAACAATGCTTTGCATTGGCAGGTCGCCTTTCCCAAATGTTGAACACATCTACCCGGTCAGTCAGGTTTCCTTAAATGAAGATAGACGGGAACATGCGGGGGAGTGCAGTTGGCAATAGAAAAAGGCGCTGTCGAAACGGATTTTGTCGCAGCTGACACAGGCCTGGCAGGGGTTGCAGTCGTACTTGGAATCGCGATCTCTGTGGGCGCGGGTTCAGCCGCTCCCACAGTGCCACGGCGTATGCAAAAGCCGCGTTCTAGCGCTATTTTTTGCTCCCCGGTGGGTAGTTGCCCAGCACCTTGGCCACGGTATTCTGGATAGCGCTGTTACGTTCTTCCGGGCTTGGCGGGTAGTTGTTCATGATCTGCTCGGCACTGCCGCGCCATACCAGCTTGCCGTCACGCCCATCGAACAGGTCGACCTGAATGGTGGCGACCTTGTAGTCGACACTGCGGGTTTCGTTGTACATCGGGCCACCCCAGTAGCCGCCCCAGTAGCCACCCCAGCCACCGCCGTAGTTGGTGGTGATCTGTTGTTGGCGCTGTTCCACGATCAGGTACGTGCGTACGGTCAGGTCCGGCCGCGCTCCGCCTTGTACAGGACGCAGGCCGCGCTGGTCGAGTTGGTCTGCCACCGCCTGGCGAATGCGCTGCTCGGTAAGGTCGCTCTTGATCCGTGGGTCATCCGGGCGGTACTGCAGGCCCGGCTCCTGCCATGCCCAGCTACGGTAGGCGGCAAAATCGCGGCTGGCATCGAAATCCTGCTGGACGTTGTTGCTCGAGCAGGCAGCGAGCAACAACGCGAATGACAGTAGAACGAGACGGCGCAACATGATGGTTCTCCGTTAGCTATTAACTGGGAGGATAGCCGCTGAGCGCCTTGTGCACAGAATCGCGCAAGGCACTTTCGCGCTCGCGGGGCGAGTCCTTGTTGCTGCTGCTTTCGGCGCTGGCGCTCCAGACCGGCTGGCCGCTGCGGGCGTCGTACAGGTCGATGCGCACCACCAGGACTTCGACCTCGTAGGTACGCACGATGGGCACGCTGGCATAGCCCCCATAACCATGGTGATAGCCGCCATAGCCCACACCACCATAAGGGTACGGCCCGTAGTAGGGGTCGTAGCTGTCGTAGTCACGCACCTGGCGCAAGCGTTTTTCCAGGCGTATACCGGCGCTTACCAGCAAATCGCCAGGGCCTGCGCGAGAGGGGCGCAGGCCATGCTGGTCGAGCGCGCCGCTCACCGCATCGGCCAGTTGCGCCGGGTCGGCACCCACAGCGCCGCTGGGCAACTGCCCGTTGCGCCAGCTCCAGCTGCGGTAGTGCCCGTAATCGCGAACGGGCGCTGGGTAGGCACTGGCGTCGAAGGTGATGGCCGCCTGGGCAGGGGCCGGTGGTAACGGGCGGCTGCTGGCCACATACGGGTTGCTGCCCTGGCAGCCAGCCAGGGCAATGGGCAGCAGGGCCAGGCACAACAAACGGTACGGCATGTGTTCCTCCCGGCGCGGCGGATTAGCGGGGGCGGCAAACCCAGTGCAGGTAGCGGCCAAGCCCGGCGAAGCTGGGGTGGCGACGGTGGGCCAGTTCCATTTCCAGCAGGTCGAGCAGCTCGGCCTTGCCCTGGAATTCCTTGGGCATATAGTCGTGAAACACCCGCACGCCGCTTTCGCTTTCAACCTGCCACATAGGCTCAAGTTGCGCTTTGAGTTCGCGTGGATCAAGCGGTTTCTGTGGGGTCAGGCTCTGCTTTTCACCTTCCAGCCGGTTGCTGCGCAACTTGCGGAAATGGCCCTTGAGCAGGTTGCGATAGACCAGGGCGTCGCGGTTGTAGAAGGCCAGCGATAACCAACCGCCGGGGGCCGTGAGCTGGTGCAGCACCGGCAGGATGCTCTCGGGTTCGGCCAGCCATTCGAGCACGGCGTGGCAGAGCACCAGGTCGTAGCGCTCGGTCAGTTGGCCGAGCAGGTCTTGCCAGGGCGCCTGGATGAAAGTCGCGGTCTGGCCGGCTTCGGCAAAGCGTGCTCTGGCGCCGTCGAGCATGGGCGCCGCGGGTTCGGCCAGGGTCAGCTGGTGGCCGCGCTCGGCCAGCCACAAGGCCATGTGGCCCAACCCGGCGCCGATGTCGAGGATGCGTAGCGGGCGGTCGGGTAGCGCTTCGGCCAGGTCGGCCTGCAGCACGGCCAAGCGGATCGCACCTTTGGCGCCGCCATAGATCTTTTCGGCAAAGCGGGTGGCCAGCTCATCGAAATGACGGTCGTTCATCGGGCGAAGCGCCTCTCGCTGTCGGCCAGCTTGGCACGCACCACCTGGTCCATGTCCAGACCCAGTTCGCTGCACAGCAGCAACAGGTAGAGCACCACGTCACCGACTTCCTGGCCGGCGTGGGCCAGTTTGTCGGCAGGCAGCTGGCGCGATTCGTCCTCGCTCAGCCACTGGAAGATTTCTACCAGCTCGGCCATTTCGACGCTGGCGGCCATGGCCAGGTTCTTCGGGCTGTGGAAGCCGCGCCAGTCGTTGGTATCGCGGATCTGATGCAGGCGTTGGGTGATTTCTTGCAGGTTCATCGGGGGTCTCCTATTGCTGCATAGCTTCTGCCCAGGCCCGATGCAAAGCAAGCGTATACCGCCAGGACAGGCCCGGCCTACAGGCACTCCCAACGGCCGACCATATGCAGCACGCCCCCGTGCCCATCCAGGCGCAGTTGGCCCGAAGGGCCCGCTTCACTGGCACTGAGCACCACCTCCGAAGGCAACCTTACCGGCTTGCGGAAGTCCACCTCAAAGGCATAGCCACTGTGCGGCAGGTGCCCGCGCAGCGCGGCCAAGGCAATGGCCTTGGTCCACATGCCATGGGCAATGGCCCTTGGGAAGCCGAACAACCGCGCACTGACCGCGCTGAGGTGGATAGGGTTGTAATCCCCGCACACCTTGGCATAACGCCGGCCGATATCACTGTCGGCATACCAGCGGGTGGCCTCGGGCAGTGGATCAGGCTCAGTGTCGGCGGGCTCACTTGCCTCGCCTTCCAGCGCCAAGCCACGCACCAACATGCGGCTGGTCTCGCGCCAGAGCAGGCCGATGCCATCTTCAGCCTCGGTGACCAGGTCGAAGGTGCCACCTTTGGCATGGCGCTGCAGGTTATGCGCGTGCACCGCAAAACGCAGCCCTTCGACAGCACCAAGGGGGCGCAGCACTTCGATGCGGTTGTGCAGGTGTACCAGGCCAAGCAGCGGGAAGGGGAAATCATCGGCAGTCATCAACTGCAATTGCAGGGCAAACGCCATCACATGTGGATAAGTCCCCGGCAGGCGACCATCATCGGGAAAGTGGCAAAGCCTTCGATACGCCCCCAGGTTGCCCGGCTGAACCCGAATGAAACAGCGCAGGCCATCGTCCGGCAGCCGGTCGCCGCTGATGGTCCGTTTGCTGGCTGCGCGCAGGTACAGGCTGGCGCGGGCGGCCGGGTTGTGCAGATCGTGCCATTGTCGGCTCATGCTCAAGCTCCCATCAGTGCCTGACCGCACACCCGCAGCACCTGGCCGTTGACCGACCCGGAGCCTGGCTGGCTGAGCCACGCAATGGCTTCGGCGACGTCCTGCGGGCGCCCACCCTGGCCCAACGAACTCAAGCGCCGCCCTGCCTCGCGCAGGCCCATGGGCATGGCTGCAGTCATGTGGGTTTCGATGAAACCGGGGGCGATGGCGTTGATGCTGCCACCGCGCTCGGCGAGCCGTGGCGCCCAGGCCTGGGCCAGGCCAATCAGCCCGGCCTTGCTCGCGGCATAGTTGGCCTGCCCGCGGTTGCCGGCAATGCCGCTGACCGAGGCCAGCAGGGTGATGCGCGCGTTTTCCCCCAGCGCGCCATTGTCATACAGCGCCTGGGTGAGCACCTGCGGTGCCTTGAGGTTCACGGCCAGCACGGCGTCCCAGTATTCCGGAGTCATGTTGGCCAGCGTCTTGTCGCGAGTGATACCGGCGTTGTGCACCACAATATCGATGCCGTCGGGCAGGGCCGCGAGCAGTTGCGTTGCCGCATCGCCAGCGCATATATCCAGTGGCAGTGCCTTGCCGCCGAGGCGTGCAGCGAGGGCGTCTAGGTCCTGGCTGGCCTGCGGTACATCCAGCAGCAGTACATCGGCGCCGTCCCGTGCCAAGGTTTCCGCAATGGCGGCGCCGATACCGCGCGCAGCCCCCGTGACCAGCGCACGGCGACCGCCCAGTGGGCGGGTCCAGTCTTCCACCTGGCTGGTGCAGGCTTGCAGGCGCAGAACCTGGCCAGAGATGAAGGCACTCTTTGGCGAGAGGAAGAAGCGCAGGGCGCCTTCCAGCTGATCTTCGGCACCGGGGGCGACATACAACAGCTGGGCAGTGGCGCCGTTGCGCAGTTCCTTGGCCAGTGAGCGGCTGAAGCCCTCAAGGGCACGCTGTGCAACGCTGGCCAGTGGGTTGTCGAGGCCTTCCGGTGCACGGCCCAGCACCAGTACATGGGCGCATGGGGCCAGACTGCGTAGCAGCGGCTGGAAAAATTCACGCAACTGCTTCAGTGCATCGCTGTCGGACAAGTGACTGGCATCGAATACCACGGCCTTGATTTTCGGCCCCAGGCCGGCCACCCAGGCTTCAGCCTGCAGGTTGTCGGCATTGAAGCTGTATACCTCGTCAGTGAGGCGCGGGGCGATGGCTTCGACCTGCTTCGCCAGTGGCCCGCCACCCAGTACCAGGGCACCTTCTACCGGGCGCAGGCGGCCAGCCTGCCAGCGCTCCAGTGGCGCCGGGCGTGGCAGGCCAAGGGCATCCACGAGGCGGCGGCCGAGATTGGAGTTGGCAAAACCGAGGTAGCGATCGCTCATGAGGGGTCTCCCGAAAGGCAAGCTTGAAAGTGTGGACCAACTTTGCGGCAGGGTCGTTCGAATGCGGTAAAAACACCTAGGCTGTACCGATCAAATTGTTTCAGGAGGAACCAGCGCATGCGTTCAACTCGCCGGGTCGCGATCCTGGGCGGCAACCGGATCCCCTTCGCCCGCTCCAATGGCGCCTACGCCACGGCCAGCAACCAGGCGATGCTCACGGCCGCGCTTGAAGGCTTGATCGAACGCTATTGCCTGCACGGGCTGCGGTTGGGCGAGGTGGTGGCCGGTGCCGTGCTCAAGCACTCGCGCGACATGAACCTGACCCGCGAGTGCGTGTTGGGTTCGCGCCTGTCACCGCAGACCCCGGCCTATGACATTCAGCAGGCCTGCGGTACCGGGCTGGAGGCTGCGCTGCTGGTGGCCAACAAGATTGCCCTGGGGCAGATCGACTGCGGTATTGCTGGCGGTGTCGATAGCACCTCCGATGCGCCCATCGCCGTCAACGAAGGCTTGCGCCATATATTGCTGCAGGCCAACCGTGGCAAAAGCCTTGGCGAACGGTTAAAGCCCTTCCTCAAGCTGCGGCCTCATCACCTGAAACCCGAACTACCACGCAATAGCGAGCCGCGCACCGGGTTGTCGATGGGCGAGCATTGCGAGCGCATGGCCCACACCTGGCGCGTTGGCCGCGCCGAGCAGGACGAACTGGCGCTGCTCAGCCACCAGAAGCTGGCAGCGGCCTATGCCGAGGGGTGGCAGGACGACCTGTTGACGCCGTTTCTTTCGCTGACACAGGACAACAACCTGCGCCCCGACCTGAGCCTTGAGCAGTTGGCCAGGCTCAAACCAGCCTTTGACCGCAGCGGGCAAGGCACATTGACGGCGGGTAATTCCACGCCGTTGACCGATGGTGCTTCGCTGGTGCTGTTGGGCAGCGAGGCGTGGGCGCAGCAGCAGGGGTTGCAGGTGCTTGCCTATCTGGTCGATGGCGAAACGGCTGCGGTGGATTTTGTCACGGGGCGCGAAGGGTTATTGATGGCGCCGGTGTATGCCGTGCCGCGCTTGCTGGCACGCAATGGCCTGACGCTTCAGGACTTTGACTACTACGAAATCCACGAAGCCTTTGCTGCCCAGGTGCTGTGCACGCTCAAGGCCTGGGAGGATGCCGATTACTGCCGTGAACGGTTGGGCCTGGAGGCGCCGCTTGGCGCGATCGACCGCAGCAAACTCAATGTCAAGGGCAGTTCGCTGGCGGCCGGGCACCCGTTTGCGGCAACCGGTGGGCGGATATTGGCCTGCCTGGCCAAGCTGCTGGCGACGGCGGGTAAGGGGCGCGGGCTGATTTCGATCTGTGCGGCAGGCGGGCAGGGGGTGACCGTTATCGTCGAGCGCTGAAGCCCCTCCAGGGTAACTGCAGAGGCGGCGAGTGCCTTGATCATGATCCAGCTGTTAGGCTTGTCTGGTCAGAACTAAAAGAAGAAACCATGCCGATCATCGGACACCCCCGCGCTATCCCCGCGCTGGAACACCTGCCCAGACCGCTCTACGCCCGTGCCGAAAGCCTTGGCGCCGGCTCCTGGACCACTCGCCACCAGCACGACTGGGTACAGTTCTCCTATGCCATCAGCGGCGTACTCGGCGTGTACACACGCGACGGCAGTTACTTTGCCCCTCCGCAGTGGGGGGTATGGATCCCTGCCGATGCCGAGCATGAAGTGGTCACCTCGATGCAAGCCGAGATGCGCAGCCTGTATGTGCGCCGCGATGCCTGCCCATGGGCGCCGGAACAATGCCGGGTTCTGGAAGTGACGCCGCTGGCGCGCGAGCTGATCAAGCAGTTCTGCCTGTTCCCGGCGGATTACCCAGAAGACGACAGCGCCGAGGCGCGTCTGGTGGCGGTGCTGCTCGACCAGTTGCGCACCTTGCCGGAAGTCGGTTTTTCGCTGCCGTTGCCCCGCCACCCTGGTTTGCTGGCGCTGTGCAATGGCTTGATCGCTGCACCAGATCAGTCGCAGACCTTGCAGCAATGGGCGCGGGAGCTGGGGTGTTCGGAGAAGACGCTGATGCGGCTGTTTCAACGGGAAACCGGGTTGAGCTTTCGTAATTGGCGCCAGCGCATGCGGCTGTTGTCTTCGCTGGCGTTGCTGGAGGCGGGGGAGAATGTGACCGAGGCGGCGCTGGGGTGTGGGTATGACTCCACGTCGGCCTACATTGCGGCGTTCAAGCAGCTGTTCGGCGCGACACCGGGGGAATTGAAGCTCTGATTTTCGGTGGCCTGTGCCGGCCCTTTCGCGGGGTTAGCCGCGAAAGGGCCGGCACAGGCACATACATCAGGTGCGGAACCTGCGCACCAGCGTATCCAGCTCATTGGACAGCCCGGCCAGGCTCTCGGAGTCCTGGCGCGCTGCCTGGGCCAGCTCGGCCACCAACTGCGCATCCCCGTGAATCTGGCTGATGTGCCGGTTGATGTCCTCGGCCACCTGATGCTGTTCTTCGGCCGCCGTAGCAATTTGGGTATTCATGTCGCGGATGACGTCCACCGACTCACGGATCTGCCCGAAGCTGTCGCGGGCCAGGCCAATACGGCTCACCGACTGCTGCGAAACTTCCAGGCTGGCGTGCATCTGCTCGGCCACTTCGGCGGTACGGCTGGCCAGGTTGCCCAGCAAACCGTCGATTTCGGCGGTGGAGTCGGCAGTACGCTTGGCCAGCGCCCGCACTTCGTCGGCCACCACGGCAAAGCCACGGCCCTGCTCACCGGCACGGGCCGCCTCGATGGCGGCGTTGAGGGCCAGCAGGTTGGTTTGTTCGGCAATCGAACGGATGGTGCCGAGGATCGACTGAATGGCGTTGCTGTCACGCTCCAGCTGCTGGATCGACTGCGCCGATTGCTCGATTTCCTGGCTCAGGCGATCAACGCTGTGTACCGCCGCATCGATCTGCTGCTGGCCTTCGCGGGCCTGCTGCTGGCCGCTGTCGGCCGACTGCGCCGCCTGGCTGCAGGAGCGTGCCACTTCATTGGCGGTGGCGACCATTTCGTGGAAAGCAGTGGAAACCATGTCCACGGCTTCGCGCTGGCGGCCGGCCGCCTCGGCCATGTCGCTGGAGACGCGGGTCGAGCTGCTGGACGTGCTGAGGATCTTGCTGGCAGCAGCGCCGATATGCTGGATCAGGCTGCGAATGGCACCGAGGAACTGGTTGAACCAGCTGGCCAGTTGGGCGGTTTCGTCGCGGCCGCGGATTTCCAGGTTGCGGGTCAGGTCACCCTCACCTTGGGCAATGTCTTCCAGGCCATTGGTGACACTGTTGATCGGGCGCACGATCAGCTTGGCAAAGGCCGCACCGACCACCGCGAACAGTGCGGCCAACACGACAGCGATGACGCCGATCAGCCAAGTGAGCCGGGTGGTGGTCTGCATCACTTCGCTTTGTTCGATCAGGCCGATGAAGGTCCAGCCCAGTTGCTGGTCGGGGTAGACGTTGGCCATGTAGTGCACGCCATTGAGTTCGACCTCGACCAGGCCTTTGCCGGCTTTGGCCAGCTTGGCGTAACCGTCGCCAAAGCTTCCCAGCTGCTTGAAGTTGTGGGCGGCGTCGCGTGGGTCGACCATCACGTTGCCGTTGCTTTCCACCAGCATCAGGTAGCCGCTTTCGCCCAGTTTGATCTGCTTGACGATCTCGGTCAGGCCTTTGAGCGACACGTCGATGTTGACCACGCCGCCGGGGTTGCCCAGCTGGTTGGCCACGGTGCGCACGGTGCTGACCAGCACCGCATCGTCGGCGGCCCAGTAGTAGGCGCCGGTGCGCAACGTCTTGCCAGGGTTGGCCATGGCAAGTTGGTACCAGGGGCGCGTGCGTGGGTCATAATTGACAAACTTCTGGCCGGCCGGCCAGCCAGTGTAGCCGCCGTCACTCACCCCGTAGGACAGGTAGGCGTAGGCGGGATGTGAGTTGGCCAGGCGGGTCATGAAGTCGAGTATTTTGCTGGCCTGCTCGCCCAGTTCGTAGGACGGGGTTGCGCTCATGTATTTGTTCAGCTCGCTACCCGTGGCGGCGACCATTGGCTGGGAAGCCATGTACTCGACGTTCTGGTTGATCCCCTGGAAGAAGATGTTCATCGCGTTGCTGACCTGGCGGATTTCCCGGCTGCTGCTGTCGAGGAATCCATCGCGGGCTTCGCCGCGCAGGTTGATGACCACCAAGGTGGCCACGAGAACGATGGGCAAGCCGGCGATGACCGCGAATGCCCAGGTCAGTTTCTGTTTGATGTTCATCGACGCTCCCGGAACTTTTATTTTTGACACACGAGGCAGGTAGCAACTACATCGGCAGCATCCGGGTTTAATGAAGCCAAAACGCCTGTATTTATTGGATAAAGTCGTGGTTGGTGACTATTCGGTCGTGTTTGGACATTTATGGCATACCAAAAGCTCGTGGCAGCTCAGTGACAGCAGTTGCCAGGAGCGCCATTGGCCAGGTCTTTGAGGATCGGGCAGTCCGGGCGGTCGTCGCCCTGGCAATGCGAAACCAGTTCGCCGAGGGTGTCGCGCAGGCTCACCAGTTCCTCGATGCGCCGGTTCAGTTCATCGATGTGCTGCATGGCCAGCGCCTTCACATCGGCGCTCGCACGTTGGCGGTCCTGCCACAAGGTCAGTAACTTGCCGACCTCCTCAAGGGAAAAGCCCAGATCGCGGGAGCGTTTGATGAAGGCCAGGTTGTGCAAGTCCTCCGCCTGGTACAGGCGGTAGCCGCTGTCGCTGCGTGTGGCCGGTTTGAGCAGGCCGATGGATTCGTAGTAACGGATCATCTTGGTGCTGAGCCCGCTGCGGCGGGCGGCCTGACCGATATTCATGGCGCCTCCTGGGTACTGCTGGTGGGTTTCCACGTTTTGAGCCACAGTGCGTTGCTGACGACGCTGACGCTGGACAGGGCCATGGCGGCACCCGCCAGTACCGGGTTGAGGTAACCCAGCGCGGCCAGCGGGATGCCGATCAGGTTGTAGATGAATGCCCAGAACAGGTTCTGGCGGATTTTCGCGTAGGTCTTGCGGCTGATTTCCAGCGCAGCGGGCACCAGGCGCGGGTCGCCACGCATCAGGGTGATGCCCGCGGCCTGCATGGCCACGTCGGTACCGCCACCCATGGCAATGCCGATATCGGCGGCGGCCAGCGCCGGTGCATCGTTGATGCCATCGCCAACCATGGCGACCACACCCTCCTGCTTGAGCGCGGCCACGGTTGCGGCCTTGTCGGCCGGTAGCACTTCGGCATGCACATCGTCGATGCCCAGGGCCTCGGCAACCACTCTGGCGCTGCCACGGTTGTCACCGGTCAGCAGGTGGCTGCTGATGTGTTGGGCGTGCAGGGTGGCGATGGCCTGCGCGGCGCCGGGCTTGAGGCTGTCACCAAAGGCGAACAGGCCCACCACTCTTGCTTGCGTGCCGCGTTCGATCAACCACGACAGTGTGCGCCCTTCGGCTTCCCAGGCCTGGGCCTGGGCGGCCAATTCGCCGGGCTGCAGGCCGCTTTCGTCAAGCAGTCGGCGGTTGCCCAGCGCCAGTTCACGGCCTTCAACGCGACCGGCAATGCCGCGCCCGGTCAGCGACTGGCTGTCGGCAACGGTTGGCACGTCCAACCCTTGCTCTGCACAGGCCACCAGTACCGCCTTGGCCAGCGGGTGTTCACTCCCGCGTTGCAGGGCGCCGGCCAGGCGGTGCAGGTCGGCACTGTTGCCGTCCAGCGCCTGGCTGTGAACCACCCGCGGGCTGCCGGAGGTGAGGGTGCCGGTTTTGTCGAAGACTACGCGGTTGACCGCATGGGCACGCTCCAGGGCTTCGGCATCCTTGATCAGGATGCCGTGGCGGGCGGCGACCCCGGTGCCGGCCATGATCGCGGCGGGCGTGGCCAGGCCGAGGGCGCAGGGGCAGGCAATGACCAGCACGGCGACGGCGTTGATCAGCGCGGTTTCCAGCGGTATCCCAGCCAGCCACCAGCCAGTCAGGGTGATCAGGGCCAGTACCAGCACAGCGGGGACGAACACCTGGCTGACACGGTCGACCAGCTTCTGGATCGGCGCTTTGGCGGCCTGTGCGTCTTCCACCAGGCGGATGATGCGCGCCAGCACGGTCTCGGTGCCCAGCGCCTGGGTACGCACCAGCAGCCGGCCTTCGCCATTGATGGCGCCACCGGTGACGCTGTCACCGGGTTGCTTGGGCACTGGCAGGCTCTCGCCGCTGATCAGGGCCTCATCGGCGTGGCTGCTGCCGTCTTCGACCACGCCGTCGACCGGGAAGCGCTCGCCGGGCTTGACCAGTACCAGGTCGCCCAAGCGCAACTGGGCGATGGCCACGTCCTCTTCCACGCCGTCGACCACGCGCAGGGCGCGTTCCGGGCGCAGGGCTTCGAGGGCTCGGATGGCACTGGCGGTCTGGCGTTTGGCGCGGCTTTCCAGGTACTTGCCCAGCAATACCAGGGCAATCACCACGGCTGAGGCTTCGAAGTACAGGTGCGGGGCCATGCCGGCGGGAGCCTGTGCCCATTGGTACAGGCTCAGGCCATAGCCAGCGCTGGTGCCCAGGGCCACCAGCAGGTCCATGTTGCCGGCACCGGCGCGCACGGCCTTCCAGGCTGCAATGTAGAAGCGGGCACCGAGAATGAACTGCACGGGTGTGGCCAGCAGGAACTGCGCCCAGGCGGGTAGCATCCAGTGCAAGCCGAACGGTTGCACCAGCATGGGTAATACCAGCGGCAGGGCCAACAGCAAGGCTGCGCCGACTGCCAGGCGCTCGTTGCGCAGGCGTCGCTGGACAGCGCTTTGGTCGTCCTTGGTCGACTGTGGCAGGCTGGCGCTGTAGCCTGCCTTTTGCACAGCGTCGATCAGCAGGTTGTCATCCAGGGCCGCAAGCACTTCGAGGTGTGCGCGTTCGCTGGCCAAGTTGACGCTGACCTGCTCGACCCCCGGCAATTTGCCCAGGGCGCGCTCTACGCGGCCGACACAACTGGCGCAGGTCATACCGCCTATCTGCAGTTCGAGGGTGCGGGTTGGTACCCCGTAGCCGGCCTCGCGCACGGCTTCGACCAAGGCTGGCAGGCTGGCAGGCGGGGCTACAACCCGGGCTTTTTCAGTGGTGAGGTTTACGCTGACCTGTTCAGCGCCGGTGACCTTGCGCAGGGCGCGCTCGACCCGGCCAGCACAGCTGGCGCAGGTCATGCCGGAGATCGGCAGGTCGTATGTGGTGGATGCGGGCATGGCTCTCCTCCTTGGACAGGCCTCCAGCATCAACCTTGCCACGCAGGCAAGGTCAATAGCCCAGGTCGGCTCGTTTCAACTCCAGCCCATATTGCCCCATGGCGATGCGGTATTTGTTGATCTGGCCCGCCTGCAGATTCAACCGCGTGCTGCGCTGGTCCTCTATACCTGCTGCGCAACCCGGCATTTGCCCAGGTAGCAGGCGCAGGCGCACATCCACCGGGCCAGGCGGCAGGTTGAACGAGGTGGACTGCTCCTGGAAAACGCGCCCGGAAAGCTGGTCGTTGAGGTACACGCCGATTTCGCAATTGGTGGCCACTTCCAGGCGCTCCCGGGAAATGATCAGTACGCTGTAGGCTGAGTTGCCCTCGGCGAAGGCCGGTGGCACCACAGCCAGCGCGCCCAATAGCCCGACGACGCCCAATGCTGCCCTGAACATGAAAAATCTCCTGCTTGCCTGATCGTCAAAGGCGCAGCTTGGCCGACGCGGACGCGGATTTCCACCCCGGGTGTTGCAGGGAGGGCTTGACCTTGCCCTGATGGCAAGCTTGAGACTTGTGGAAAACCTGAAGGAGGTAACCCCCATGCAAGTGTTCAATGTACAAGGCATGACCTGCGGCCATTGCGTGAAAGCCGTGACCCGCGCGGTGCAGGAGCAGGATGCGGCAGCCAGGGTGGAAGTTGATCTGGCGGGCAAACAGGTGCGTGTGCAGAGCGAGTTGGCGCAGGAGCAGATCCTCACTGCGATTCGGGATGAGGGGTATCAGGCCGAACTCGCCTGAAGACCTGATTGCTCCCTCCGGGGCTAACAGTGTTGCAAATCTTTTCACATTGACAGGGTCCACAGCAGGTAGAATCAGTCACTTGCTTAGCCTGCTATGGATTCCTGATGAACCTGCGAATGGTGCTCATCCTGGGCGCACTCAGTGCGTTCGGGCCCTTGGCGATCGACTTCTACCTGCCAGCCTTTCCGGCCATGGCGCAAGCGTTCGCCACCGATGAAAAACACGTCCAGGCCACGTTGGCCGCCTACTTCCTGGGCCTGTCTATCGGGCAGTTGGCCTATGGGCCGGTTGCCGACCGTTTTGGCCGACGCAAACCGCTGATGTTCGGCGTTACGCTGTTCACCTTGGCATCACTGGCCTGTGCCTACGCCCCCAACCTCGATACCTTGGTGATGGCACGTTTTATCCAGGCACTGGGTGGTTGTGCCGGCATGGTGCTTTCGCGGGCCATCGTCAGCGACAAGTGCGACCCGGTAGCGTCAGCCAAAGTGTTTTCGCAACTGATGCTGGTCATGGGCCTGGCGCCGATCCTGGCACCGATGCTGGGTGGGGTGCTGGTGAATCTGGCCGGCTGGCAGTCGATCTTCCTCGCTCTGAGTTTGTTCAGTGCCGGCTGCCTGCTGGCGGTAAGCCTGGGCCTGCCGGAAAGCCTGCCTGAGCATATACCGCGCCAGCCGCTGTCTGGCGCCTTGCGCCAGTACCTGCGGCTGCTGGCTGACCGGGTTTTCCTCGGCCATGCCCTGACCGGTGGTATCGCCATTGCCGGCATGTTTGCCTATATCGCCGGTTCGCCTTTCGTGTTCATCAAACTGTATGGCGTGTCCGCTGAGCACTACGGCTGGCTGTTCGGCACCAACGCCGCAGGTTTTATTCTGGTGGCGCAGGTGAACGCCCGCCTGCTGGCCAAACGCGGGCCGGCCTTCCTGCTGGGGCGCGCGGTGTGGCTGTACCTGGTTGCGGGCCTGGTGCTGCTGGGCGTGGCGGCGTTGCGCCCTGCGCAACTGTGGCCGCTACTGGTGCCGCTGTTCATCTGTATCGCCAGCCTTGGTTGCATTATTCCCAATGCTTCGGCCTGCGCAATGAGTGGGCAGGGCGCGCGTGCCGGCAGCGCCTCGGCACTGATGGGCTGTGTGCAGTTCAGCGTAGCTGCGGGTGCTGCGGCGCTGGTCGGGCTGCTGCATGATGGCAGTGCGGTGCCAATGGCAATCGTGATCAGCCTGTGCGGGGCGCTGGTGGTCAGTGTCGCGCTGTTGACCCGGCGTTTGCAGGCCAAGGCTCCCGCATAAGCGGATGAGGTGCCTGCAGACGGGTTTCCAGCGTGGCGACGAAGGCACGTGCCTCGGCTTCGCTGCGGAAACTGACCACATGCTGATCAAGCTGGACCTGCCAAGGGCAGGCGGGGTTTCGGCTCGACGCACTTACGATAATTTTCATCGCGGCATACCTCCAGGAAGGGCAGCGGCTCAAGTGTAGCGCTGGCCCGCCAGCCTGCCATGACACCGCTTCAGCGTCCTGACTGACGGTAGGTGTGTGCATTTTCCTGGCGGTGTTTCCTGCTTTGGGCGCAATGCCTGTAAACCCCCAGAACCTTCGCTTTGTTTTGCGCTATTTGTGGAAGGTTGCTGTGGGCCACATCTGAAATGGCTGCAAGTTTGTTTTCATCAAGATGTTTCAGCGTGGCTGTGTGGGCGTACCGGTGCCTTGGCTGACTTGGTGCCGAGGAGTTTTTCGAAGCCGCTTTGCTGCTTGCCATGGGTAGATATACCCAGTGGTTTTTCATCTTGGGTACGGCGGCACGTGGTCGTCTGACCGGCGTTTTTCTGCGGCTTATACTGGCGAACCAGGCCAGTGCCAGCGAGAGGCGCTTCCCTGGCAGGGTTGGCCATCGCATCCCCACCGTGAAATTGCAGGGAGTTACAAGGACATGAACGCAGCCAGCAGTATCAGCCAGATCGCCAGCCTGATGGCCGACCCCAAGCGCAGTGCCATGTTGTGGGCATTGATCGATGGCACACCTAGATTGGCCAATGAACTCGCGATAATGACTGGCCTGACTTCATCGTCCGCCTGCGCACACCTTTCGTTGCTGTCGTCGGCCGGCTTGCTCAAGCATGAAGCCAGGGGCCGCAAACGCTACTTCTGCCTGGCAACCCCGCAGGTCGGAGCGGCGGTAGAAGCCTTGGCCAGCGTGCAGCTGGAAAGCGCCAGGGGAGAGCGTGCCGAAGCGCCAGTATCGTCACTGCCCATGTCGATGCGCCGGGCGCGCCGTTGTGGCGATCATCTGGGTGGGGAGTTGGCCAGTGAGCTATATCATCGCATGGTGGTGGCCGGCTGGCTGGAAGGCAGCGGTCGGCAGTTGATGGTCAGTGACGAGGGGCGGGCGCAGTTGGCCTTGGTCGGGGTATACATCGATGCCTTGGCGCCACACCAGCAACGAGGTTGCGTGATCTGCCGCTGCACCGAGTGGAATGACCAGGGCCCGCACCTGGGGGGCGTACTTGGCCAGGCCTTGTTCAGGTTGTTCCTGCAATCTGGCTGGATGCGCGAGTTGGAGGACACGCGGGCATTGCATATTTCGGCGCTGGGTATCCAGCAGATCAATCGCATCGCCCGCGTGGCGACGTTGCAGGTCGGTTGAGCGCAACGTCTTCATGCTACTCAGACCAGCCGTGCATCCAGGCTGTTCTGCGCCAGGCGACGTGCCTGGTCCTCGGTCATGCCCAAGTGGGTATGCAGGGCGTGGAAGTTCTCCGTGACATAGCCACCGAAGTAGGCCGGGTCGTCCGAGTTGACCGTGACTTTCACACCACGCTCGAGCATGTCGAGGATGTTGTGCTGGCTCATGTGGTCGAACACGCAGAGCTTGGTGTTGGACAGCGGGCACACCGTGAGCGGGATCTGCTCGTCGATGATGCGCTGCATCAGGCGCTCGTCCTCAATGGCACGTACGCCATGGTCGATACGCTTGATCTTCAGCAGGTCGAGGGCTTCCCAGATGTACTCGGGTGGGCCTTCTTCGCCAGCGTGGGCAACGGCGACGAAACCTTCGCTGCGGGCGCGGTCGAACACACGCTGGAACTTGCTTGGTGGGTGGCCCATTTCCGAGCTGTCCAGGCCAACGGCAATGAAGGCATCGCGGAACGGCAAGGCCTGATCGAGGGTCTTTTGCGCTTCATCCTCGCTAAGGTGGCGCAGGAAGCTGAGGATCAGGCCGCTGCTGATGCCCAGTTGTTCGCGACCATCCTTGAGCGCCTGGCTGATGCCGTTGAGCACCACTTCGAAAGCAATGCCGCGGTCGGTATGGGTCTGTGGGTCGAAGAAGGGTTCAGTGTGGATCACGTTCTGGGTTTTGCAGCGTTGCAGGTAGGCCCAGGTCAGGTCATAGAAGTCCTGCTCGGTGCGCAGCACGTCGGCGCCCTGGTAGTACAGGTCGAGGAACTCCTGCAGGTTGTTGAAGGCATAGGCACCGCGCAAGGTTTCCACATCGGCCCAGGGCAAGGCGATCTTGTTGCGCTCGGCCAGGGCGAACAGCAACTCGGGCTCCAGTGAGCCTTCCAGGTGCAGGTGCAGTTCGGCCTTGGGCAGGGCGTTCAACCAGTCATACATAGTGGTTCATCTCAATCAGGTACGGTTGCGGCCATTCTACAGGGGCCGGCCGGGCAATGCGCCCAGCCGGGCTGCGACCTGGTGAATCACCAGACCAAGGGTTCGCCCTTGTAGTTGATGAAACGCAGGCCGCCGTTGCCGCTTTGGGCCTTGATCTGTTCGATCATGCCGCGGGTGCTGGTGAGCACATCAATATCGGCGTTTTCGCCACCCATGTCGGTTTTCACCCAGCCTGGGTGCATGGCCAGCACGCACAGGTCCGGGCGCTGCTGCTCAACGAAGAAGCTGTTGATCATCGAGTTCAGTGCCGCCTTGCTGGCCTTGTACAGGCAGATTTCGCCACCGTCGGGGATGGTGACGCTTCCTAGGATCGAGCTCATGAAGGCCAGCACACCACTGCCTTCACGTATTTGACCCACCAGGCGGCGAGCCACGCGTATCGGCGCCACGGCGTTGGTCATGAACAGATCGCCAATGTCGCTGTTGCTTACGGCTTCCAGGTCTTGCGGCAAGGGGCCCATGACCCCGGCGTTGACGAATATCAGGTCGAACAGCTGGCCTTGCAGGCGTTGCTTCAGGCTGTCGAGCTGAACGGTGTCGTTCATTTCCAGCTGCTCGATACGCACGCCGGGCACGTTCGCCAGGGCGCCGGGCTGCTGCGGGTTACGGACGGTGGCAGTGATGTGCCAACCGTCTTCGTGCAGGCGTTGTACCAGGCCCAGGCCAAGCCCGCGCGAGGCGCCGATGATGAGGGCAGTTCTTGAATTGGCCATAGGAACATTCCTTTATCGGTGTAGGAGAAAGGAATTGAGCATACGTCACGGCGGATACGCGTGCCTGGTTTGCTTGTGGTCAAAAAATGATCAGTTATGTCCGGGCCTTGCGGGGCCGGGCGCTTCGCCTGTTGGCGCACGGGTTATCCACAAGCTGGTCCACAGTTATTGTGTGCAAGGTGAGCAAGCGGGGTGCGGCTTGGATGGGAGGCCCGCTGGGGATAAGTCGCGCGCATTCAGCAGTTTACGGCTGTCATCAAATCGTGATCAAAATATGATCAAAGCCCTGAAGGCCTTGAAATCACTAGCCTGCAAGAGAATGCCCCAAGCTTATCCACAGGCAGGCCCACAGTTGTTGTGGGCAATGTTCAGCGTGCTTCGAGCAAAATACGCCCGCGGCTCAAATCCGCCAGTTGCTGTTGCAATGGCGCCAGGTGGGCGTCACCGAGGGCAATCAGCAGGTCAACACCATTGGCGGTGAACTGTTCATCCAGGACCAGGCCGTCAACCTCGGCCAGGCGCAGCTTCACCAGCGCCAGCTCGCTGAAACTGCAGCTGCAGCTGAAATTGCTGCGCTGTACCAGCAGGCGCTTGGGCGCCTGCTGCAGGCACTTGTTGGCGCCGCCGCCATAGGCCCTGGCCAGGCCGCCGGTACCCAGCTGGATGCCGCCGTACCAGCGGATCACCAGCACCACCACCTGGTCGCAGTCCTGCGCTTCGATGGCCGCCAGGATCGGCCGCCCAGCGGTGCCGCCGGGTTCGCCATCGTCGCTGCTGCGGTACTGCGCGCCGAGTTTCCAGGCCCAGCAGTTGTGGGTTGCGGCCAGGTCGCTATGACGTTCGATGAAACTCATCGCTTCGGCGGCACTGCTGATTGGCCCGGCGAGGGTGATGAAGCGGCTTTTGCGGATTTCCTCGCGGTATTCGCAGAGGTCGAGCAGGGTAGAAGGCATAAAGGACGGTCAGGCAGCCGGCTTGATGCCGCAGCCTTTCAGAATGATGTGGATAAGGTTGTTGCTCGCGTCTTCCATGTCCTGCTTGGTCAGGCGGCTGCGGCCAGTCACCTGGCAAATCTGGGTGGCGAAGTCTGCATAGTGCTGGGTGCTGCCCCAGAGCAGGAAGATCAGGTGCACCGGGTCGACCGGGTCCATTTTGCCTGCTTCGATCCAGGCCTGGAATACCGCAGCACGGCCGCGGAACCATTCGCGGTAATCGGCGCTGAAGTATTCGGTCAGGCAGGTGCCACCGCTGATCACTTCCATGGCGAAAATGCGCGAAGCTTGCGGGTTGCGCCGGGAGAACTCCATCTTGGTGCGGATGTACTGGCTCAGGGCTTCACCGGGGTCGTCATCGACGCTCAAGGCGTTGAAGGTGCTGTCCCACAACTCGATGATATTGCTGAGCACGGCGATGTACAGGCCCAGCTTGTTGGTGAAGTAGTAATGCAGGTTGGCCTTGGGCAACCCCGCCTTGAGCGCGATGGTGTTCATGCTGGTGCCCTTGAAACCATGGCGGGCGAATTCATCTTCGGCGGCCTGGATAATGGCCTGTTCGTTCTTCTGGCGGATACGGCCCGCGGGCTTGCCCGAGGCGGAGAGGCGATGCGCAGGGACTTCTAGGGTCATGGGCGATTCCGTACGAGGCAGTGGCTGCGGCTGTGGGACAAGATTACCTGCCTGTGCCGAAGTGACAAGCGTTTGCGGCACAGACTGGTATCAACGTGTCGCAGCCAGGCTTTCGAGGAAGCTTTCCAGCACCAGGTTGGGGCGCCGGCCTTTGCGGGTAACCCAGCTCAGGCTCAGGTCATAAAAACGCTCCTTGGGCTTGAGCGCACGCAAACGGCCTTGTTGTACCCAGAACATGGCGTAGTGGTCGGGCAGATAGCCGATGTAACGCCCGGTGAGGATCAGAAACGCCATGCCCTCACGGTCAGAAGCACTGGCGGTGCAATTCAGCGCCTGGTAATGCGCCTGGATTTCGGCGGGTAGACGGAAGGTGGGGGTGATGGCTTCCTGGCTATTGAGGCGGTCGTCGTCTATCTGCTGGTCATCGGCATAGAACAGCGGGTGGCCGACGGCGCAGTACAGCAGCGAGCGTTCGCTGTACAACGGTTGGTACTCAAGCCCCGAAAGCGGGCTGGTCTGGGGTACGACGCCAACGTGAAGGCTGCCATCGAGCACGCCGTGCTCGACCTGGCTGGGGGCGATCATACGGATCTGGATGCGCACATCAGGGCCGCGGTCCTTGAGTTCCGCCAGGGCATGGGTGATACGCATGTGCGGCAAGGTCACCAGGTTGTCGGTCAGACCAATGTTCAGCTCGCCGCGCAAATGCTGGTGCAGGCCGTTGACCTCGGTGCGGAAGCTTTCCAGCGCGCTGAGCAGTTGCAGGGCTGAATGGTAGACCTCGCGGCCTTCCTCAGTCAGCGAGAAACCGGCGCGTCCGCGCTGACACAGGCGCAGGCCGAGGCGTTGCTCAAGGTCGTTCATCTGCTGGCTGATGGCCGAGCGCCCAATGCCCAGTACGTTCTCGGCAGCCGAGAAGCCACCGCACTCGACGACGCTGCGGTAGATCTTCAGCAGGCGGATGTCGAAGTCGCTGACTTGGGCGAGTGGATCGGGTCGTCGGCTCATTAGTTTAGTCTCGGCCTGTCTGAAGATTAGAAATGTAGGCTTTTTCTGACTCTATCGCCGTGTCAATTTAGCTGCAACAAGATACATCGTTGCCTAATCGTCTTCCGAGGAACCGCCGATGAACATGCCCGAAACCGCCCCTGCCGGTATCGCCAGCCAGCTCAAGCTGGACGCCCACTGGATGCCCTACACCGCCAACCGCAACTTCCAGCGCGACCCTCGCCTGATCGTGGCGGCCGAAGGCAACTACCTGGTCGATGACCACGGGCGCAAGATCTTCGACGCCCTGTCCGGCCTGTGGACCTGCGGCGCAGGGCACACTCGCAAGGAAATCGCTGACGCGGTGACCCGCCAATTGAGTACGCTGGACTATTCCCCAGCATTCCAGTTCGGCCACCCGCTGTCGTTCCAGCTGGCGGAAAAGATCGCCGAGCTGGTTCCGGGCAATCTGAATCACGTCTTTTATACCAACTCCGGTTCCGAATGCGCCGACACCGCATTGAAGATGGTGCGTGCCTACTGGCGCCTGAAAGGCCAGGCCACCAAGACCAAGATCATCGGCCGTGCCCGTGGTTACCATGGCGTGAACATCGCGGGTACCAGCCTGGGTGGCGTCAACGGTAACCGCAAGATGTTTGGTCAGCTGCTGGACGTCGACCACCTGCCTCACACTGTATTGCCGGTGAACGCCTTCTCCAAAGGCTTGCCGGAAGAGGGCGGTATCGCTCTGGCTGACGAAATGCTCAAGCTGATCGAGCTGCACGATGCCTCCAACATCGCAGCAGTCATCGTCGAGCCGCTGGCCGGTTCGGCCGGTGTGCTGCCGCCGCCGAAGGGTTACCTGAAGCGTCTGCGTGAAATCTGCACCCAGCACAACATTCTGCTGATCTTCGATGAAGTGATCACTGGCTTCGGCCGCATGGGCGCGATGACCGGCTCGGAAGCCTTCGGCGTTACCCCGGACCTGATGTGCATCGCCAAGCAGGTGACCAACGGCGCCATCCCGATGGGCGCAGTGATTGCCAGCAGCGAGATCTACCAGACGTTCATGAATCAGCCGACCCCGGAATACGCCGTGGAATTCCCACACGGCTACACCTACTCGGCGCACCCGGTAGCCTGTGCCGCCGGTATCGCCGCGCTGGACCTGCTGCAGAAGGAAAACCTGGTGCAGTCTGCTGCTGAACTGGCGCCGCATTTCGAGAAGCTGCTGCACGGCGTGAAGGGCACCAAGAATATCGTCGATATCCGCAACTACGGCCTGGCCGGCGCCATCCAGATCGCCGCCCGTGACGGTGACGCCATCGTTCGCCCATACGAAGCGGCCATGAAGCTGTGGAAAGCTGGCTTCTATGTACGCTTTGGTGGCGACACCCTGCAGTTCGGCCCAACCTTCAATACCAAGCCGCAGGAACTGGATCGCCTGTTCGATGCGGTAGGCGAAACCCTGAACCTGATCGACTGATCTTTCCGATTTTGATGCCAGGCGCATGCCCGCTGCGGGCGCCTGGCTCTCCTATGTTTATCTGGAGTTTTGCATGAGCATTGTTCAGCACCTGATTCACGGCGAACTGGTTACCAAAGGTGAGCGCACCGCCGATGTCTTCAACCCGTCCACTGGCCAGGCCGTTCGTAAGGTCGAACTGGCCAGCCGCGCAACCGTTCAGGAAGCGATCGATTCCGCCAAGGCTGCCTTCCCGGCCTGGCGCAACACCCCACCGGCCAAGCGCGCCCAGGTGATGTTCCGCTTCAAGCAACTGCTGGAGCAGAACGAAGCCAAGATTTCGCAGATGATCAGCGAAGAGCATGGCAAGACCCTGGAAGACGCCGCCGGCGAACTGAAGCGTGGTATCGAGAACGTCGAGTTCGCGTGTGCAGCCCCAGAAGTGCTGAAGGGTGAGTACAGCCGCAACGTCGGTCCGAACATCGACGCCTGGTCCGACTTCCAGCCGCTGGGCGTGGTTGCCGGTATCACCCCATTCAACTTCCCGGCCATGGTGCCGCTGTGGATGTACCCACTGGCCATCGCCTGCGGCAACGCATTCATCCTCAAGCCTTCCGAGCGTGACCCGAGCTCGACTCTGTACATTGCCCAGTTGCTGCTGGAAGCCGGTTTGCCGAAGGGCATCCTCAACGTGGTGCACGGTGACAAGGAAGCGGTGGATGCGCTGATCGAAGCGCCGGAAGTGAAAGCACTGAGCTTCGTGGGTTCTACCCCTATCGCCGAGTACATCTATGCCGAAGGCACCAAGCGTGGCAAGCGTGTACAAGCCTTGGGGGGCGCGAAGAACCACGCGGTGCTGATGCCGGATGCCGACCTGGACAACGCAGTCAGTGCCCTGATGGGCGCGGCTTACGGTTCATGTGGCGAGCGTTGCATGGCCATTTCGGTAGCCGTGTGCGTAGGCGACCAAGTGGCCGATGCCCTGATTGCCAAGCTGGAGCCACAGATCAAGGCGTTGAAGATTGGTGCCGGCACCTCGTGTGGCCTGGACATGGGCCCGCTGGTGACTGCGGCAGCGCGTGACAAGGTCGTGGGTTACATCGATGACGGTGTTGCTGCTGGCGCCAAGCTGGTGGTGGATGGCCGTGGCTTCCGTGTGGCAGGTAATGAAGATGGCTACTTCGTGGGTGGCACCCTGTTCGACAAGGTGACCCCGGAGATGCGCATCTATAAAGAGGAGATCTTTGGCCCGGTGCTGTGCGTGGTCCGGGTGAATAGCCTGGAGCAGGCCATGCAGCTGATCAACGATCACGAGTATGGCAACGGCACTTGCATCTTTACCCGTGACGGTGAAGCGGCCCGTCTGTTCTGCGACGAGATCGAAGTGGGTATGGTGGGTGTCAACGTACCGCTGCCGGTGCCGGTGGCTTACCACAGCTTTGGTGGCTGGAAGCGTTCTCTGTTTGGTGACCTGCATGCCTATGGTCCGGATGGTGTGCGCTTCTATACCCGTCGCAAGGCAATTACCCAGCGTTGGCCGCAGCGGGCCAGCCATGAAGCATCGCAGTTTGCATTCCCTAGCCTTTAAGGTGGGTAAGCAAAGCGGGGAGGCCGTCAGGCCTCCCCGTTTTGTTTTTGGGGTTTGGTTGTTGCTGTTGTAGGGGGGGGCTGTTTTGAGAGGGCGTTGGCTATGAGATGTGTCCGCCACCACCTTTGCAGTGCCTGTGAGATCGAGCGCCGCCCGCGCGGCGCATCGCGAGCT
>NZ_JBICJS010000032.1:0-25457 GCF_043103305.1 Pseudomonas sp. YQ_5
CCCGCGAAGCTCTCCAGGCTAGTGCAACCATGCCAAAGACTACCACGCTATAGATGGTAAGAACGATGCTGGTAACAGTATACGCTGTGAGATTATGAAGGTATGGAGCTGCTTGCACTTTCAAGCTCTCATTGTTGTCCAGTATTCGGAACGTAGCATTCATTGCGAGCCCGACAAAGCCAAGGGTAAAAAAGCCGCGAAACAATTTGAAGCTAAATATGTGATTAAGAATATTTTCTCCAAGAGTAAGTGCATTTTCTTTGAAGCTTTTGCTTAGGCCAATTACTTTGTTGAGATTTTCTACGATCTCTAGATAAGAGGCCTCGGGTGCATTAACGTTTCGCTTTAACCAAACTGTTTTATAGTCTTCGAGCTTGCTTTTTGAGAAATTGCTTTCATTACCTAGAATGCGATGCTTTCTGAGCATGAACTGCCGGTATTGCGGTTCGTACCTGCGCGCCAGTAAGTATAATGCGACAAGTTCGAAGATGGCGGCAGTAAGGCTAAGGGGAAGTGTGAGATTCGAATCGGCGACTTGCGCTGCGATCGATACGCCCATGAGAATCACTGTAAGAAAGATGAAACCAATGGCAAGCCTATAGGTTTTTGTCTTGGGGCCAGATGCGATTGTTGAGGGGCCGAAAATCAGATTATATCTCATCGCCAGTGTTTCAATCTTTTCTAATGTTAAGGTTTCCATCGGTTCTCTCAGCCTGTATTTAATTCATTGCAAGCGCGTTTTTAATAAATCATTTACTGAATAGCTATGTTGAGTGGCTGCCCAGGGCACCGTACCGCACTTCGCCAGGGCTGTCAGCGCTCTATCCCATGCCATGTGCATTTCGCCGCTGCGGGATCGAAGAGGCCGCCTGGGTTGGAGATTAGTCAGACGGTTGGACTGGTCGCATACCTGCACACGGTTGCACTTCCGTTTTCCAGATTTGGCTGGGCGCTTCCACCCATCTGCGCTACCTGTTCTCTTCCATATGGGGAAAGTGCGGGTATAGGATCTAACTGGGTTGAAGGGGGTAGGTGACCTATCGCTTTTCCCCGCAGGGGCTGCGGTTTTTATTCACGAAATTGGAGTCGAATAGAGAATCGGGTGGTCTTCCACGTTGTGACTTGCAGGACAGCGGCTGAACACACCAAGAGCGTCAGCCGTTTGTCACAGATCGAAGAGATCACCAGCCAGCATAATGGCTGACGAGATGAGCCCACGTTTTCAATGCCTGGCCGTCCTGGCGCAGGACTTTGAGAGCTTCCGCCGCAGAAATTTTGGTAGGGCATCCACCGGTAAGGAAGATTTTGTCACTCTCTTGAAGGTAAAGATGCAGCAGGGTAAGAACCATAATCCTCTGCACTGGCTCCATAGCTCTGTATGACTTGCGCATAGCTTCTAATGCTTCTGGAATAGGCTCTGAGTGGTCATAGTCGAAACCCTGCGGTCGCATTGTGTAGTGACGGCCTTCATCACCATAGGGGTGTACTTGCTTGAAGCAACTCTCGAAGCCATAGTCGTTGACAATCTGCCAAGCGGTTTCGCCAAAAATCTCTCCACGCTGGGCTGCTGAAGGGAAGAGCGGCGGTTCTGCACCGCAAATAATAGCGAGCGCGGTGAGTTCAGTAGCGTCCATGCAAAATATTTTAGTCACCAAATCTACAAGTGAGTAATTAGATATGCGACCTGCGGCGAAGATGGGGTCGATTGCCGCGTACGCTGCCACAGCCACGGGGAGGCGAGAGTGGTGAATGTGACAAGAGCTCGCCGATCCTATGTCAGTAAATGACCAGGTGCCAGTAGGCGTTCGGTAAACGCCTAATTTATTGATGATTACAAATGCGTCATCTACATACTGGCTGTAGCTGCTCATAAAAGCCTCCCGCGTTGCTTAAAGTTAGTGGTCGGGTATGATCTACGCTACCGAGTTATAGTGGCGTAAGGATATTTATTTAAACGGTAAGTCTTTTACTAGTGCCTGCGGTCATAGAGATCTAAGGTTTCGAGAGGCATCGAACAAGGGTTTCAGGGTTCATGCCCCCGATTACTCAATTTCATTCCAGATGACGTGGGGATTATCAGCTATTTTTTAATGTCTTTTGGGTTGGAGTAAGCACCCGAGGTCGCTCGGATGTCGTGTCCTGTCTTGAGGTTTAGTGCAGTAGTTGAATAGTTATAATGCTTCGCGTAGGTGCAAAACTTGTTGAGCATAGCCGAATAGTAGATGGTTGACGCTCTTCCCAACCTTGGCTCAACTCCGGCGGCGCGAGCCCAGTTGGTGCATATTTGGCTAAGCATGGCCGAGGTCATAGGTTTGTTTGCATCTTTGTCTGATGCAAAGAGGTATTCGTCATGTGACAGTCTCGATGCCTGGATGTGCTCATATATGGTACTGCCGTCTTTTATGGTAGTACGATTTGAGATATAGCTGTTGCGAGCTTTTTTTAACTCTATTTCTATTTTTTGATCGTCGTTGGTTTCGTGGGTTATATGGCGTACTTTGATTGGCAGAAATAGGGCCGGACGTAATCCAGAATTGATTAAGCTTAGTAGGGCTTGATCCCTTAGGCATCCCGACTCGGCAACGCTACTGTTGATACGGCTCAGTTGGTCTGTGGTCAATAATTTTCCTTCAAACATCATGTGTTCTGTTAGCTGATGAAACGGCAAAATATAGCTTTGAAGAGTGTTTGGATAGGACGATCTGGATTGCTTCTTCGAGTTAGACATATCAAAAGCCTCTTGGGTGCTGTGTTAGCAGTGAAGCATTACATGACATCGCTGATGAAGGATGGCAGTGCTTCAAAACTTTAGAGCTCGCTCTCTTAAAAGCAAGTGGTGCGCTTGGTCATCTGATGGCTCTTTAGTGGCGAGTGGCTGTGATTTTTGTCAATATATGTATTTGATTTAGAAGCTATTAAAACTGTACCGGTCTGTTATCAGTGGGTTACGAATGTTATTGGTAAACTGTTACGGTTCGTACTTAACGATGGGTGGTAGGGGACAGTAAAATTTCCCGATGAATGGTATCGCTAGCCAGCATTCAACTGCGTTGAAATTTGTAAGTTCGAGCTCAGCTGCTTCAGCTATTACGTTAGAAGCTGAGCGTATGCTGACAGAGCAATCAGCAGATCTAGCTGAAAGGCTCTCGCTGAGGGGCATGAAGCCCTGCCTGGAAAATCAGGGCTTCTATCTGAAAGTTGACGGGTTGAGAGCAGTGTATCTATGCGCCGTCTGTCGGGGGATCAGTCTCTTGGAGCAGTACAGTTCAACTTTGAATTTAGCTAAGTCTCTGATTTGTAGCCAGTACAGTCAAAAATGAAATATATAAATTGACAACTTTTGGGTAAGCCTTGATTCCACAGGGTGGAGCCGGATTTTTTATTGAGCTAGCATGACATGCAATACTTGTGAGCTTAGAAAATGAAGTGGGCGTGTTGTGGATGCTCTTAAGTTGAGCGGTTGTCTTGAGGCTTGTTTTAGCCCTCGGCTTGAAGAGGATAGGCGTCGTTTTTGTGGCTATTTCCTATCGGAAAAGTTTTCCTGTAAATCTTTATTGGGTGTGGGTGGCTCAAGGAAAAATTCACGAAATTTATCTAGTGCTTGCTTGTGTATTCTTTTTAGCTTTCTTAAGTGCTAGTGCTCGCATTCAATAAGATGTGGTTGATCTTGCGCAGTTTTTGGCTATGTCGTTAATAGGTGGCGAATATGAAAACTCTATTCGAGTCATCACATCGTGAGTTCAGGCGCGTCATTGGTGATGCTACGCAGCGAAGTGTTGTATTACCAGTGATAATCACTGACCAAGGTGCGCTTGAACAGCCTATTCGGTACCTCTACTTAAGGCGACGTAAGAGCCGTTCTTGGCAAGATGATGCTGTATTTGCTCTTCAGTTATTAGTGGATTTTACTGCCGTTAATCAAAGCTATTATGGAAAACCTCAGGATCTATTTACTGAGTTTTCGAACGCTCTTTACACCGGTACGATCCAGGGGCGGTTTGATCCCTCAGGTCTTTACTGGGATCCACGCCCAAATGATGCGAAAAAAATAATCCGCCATATTACCCGATTTACCGATTGGTTATCTAAAGTTAATAATGACTGCAGTCTTCAGCTAAATCCTTGGCGCGAGGCTACAGGTTATGAGCAGTACTTGAATTGGGCTGCGCATTCCCACCGGAAACACAATGCGTTTCTCTCCCACCTGTTTGTCGATAGAAGTGAGATCCATAATTATAGGGAGGTACGCGCTGAAAATTTTCCCATTGATAGTCACACTGCGCTTAAAGCCTTTCCTGAAGAGAAATTAGGCGAATTGCTGTTGAATGGCTTCCGACGAGTGCGACGTGATGGGCGTGGGATCATCAACCTAGGTAATGTACTAATCACCATATTGATGCATTACGGCAGCCTGCGCTTGTCTGAAGCGCTCTCATTGTGGTGCGACGATGTAACAATTGAGAACGGGGAAGTGGTGGTAAGAATTTATCATCCCGAGTTTGGGCTGGCTCCAGATGGAAAAAGCACGCGTGCTGCGTACCTTCAACGGCGTTACGGACTTGTACCCCGAAATCAGCTCGTTAAGGCTATAGACCCCCTTTACCTTGGTTGGAAAAGGCCTGTAATTACCGATATATATCGAAAATGCTTCGAAGTCTATTTCTTTCCGCATGTGGCTGCTATTCATTTTGTGCGTTTATGGCGTGAGTATCACCATATTCAACGTGTTAAACCACAACCAGGATTTGAGCATCCATATGCTTTTACTAACCAATACGGGCAGCCATATTCTCACCGAATGTTTCGCAAGGCACATAAGCTTGCTGTCGAGAGAGTGGGTTTGGCTCATGGAAAGATACGTGGGACAACTCCACATGGACATAGGCATGCTTTTGGGCAACGAATGGCTGGGGCAGGGGCGTCGAAGCTTAAAATTAAGACGGCTATGCATCATGCGGCCCTTTCCTCAAGCGATCCATACACACAGCCTTCTGCTGCAGATTTCCGCCAATACATGGCTGATTTAGAAGATCGGCTTTCTGAAAAGTATCTAGACGCTATATTTAAAAATTCGAATATGAGGTAGAGGTATGAGAGAAAATAGCACTGAGAGATACTCGTATTCAGAAGCTGAAGCTGCCGTTCGGAAACTAAAGATAAAGAGCAAAAAGTCCTATTTTCTGCGTTATCATGAAGATGCTGGCCTGCCTCGAAACCCAAGTATTTCTTATCGTGGCAAAGGTTGGGTAAATTGGTATGTTTTTCTAGGTAATGCCGATCGTACAGCATATTACAGTCGTTACGAGGATGCCAAGGCTGCTGCGATAAGGCTCGGCCTCAAGGGGGCGGCTGATTACAAAATTCGTCGCAGGGAAGATCCTAAATTGCCTGCAGTTCCTTCAACTTTCTATATGAATAAAGGGTGGGAGGGAAGTTGGGGTATTTTTCTAAATATCAAGAGGTATAATTATGACGAGGCTCGAGCTTCAAGTTTAAGTTTAGGCATCAAAAGTATGAATGAGTATAGCCTCCGGTATCACGAAGATCCACTACTTCCTGCCGCCCCTCAGATCGTTTTTTCGAATAAAGGGTGGAGTGGTTGGTGTCATTTTACGGGGAGAAGTAAGAAAGAATTATATTCCTACGAGGAGGCACAGGCGGTTTGCTCAAGGCTGAATATTAAAGATGTTGCTGGCTACACCGCTTGTTGTAAGGACGACCCTAAGCTACCAGGGTCTCCTCACCATACGTATGCCGGTAGAGGGTGGAAGGATTGGTATTGCTTTCTTGGGAAGAAAAGATTTCGTTGGTACACATTTGAAGAAGCAAAAAAAACATGTCAAGAAATGGGAATTAAATCTAACAATGATTATTCGAAGCGTTACCGTGAGAACCCGAGGCTTCCATCCGCACCCGAGAAAACATATAAAGGCATCGGCTGGCTGGGATGGTATGATTTTTTAGGTAACGAAAAGCCTGAAAATTTTAGTTCTGACTATCCTCGTATTATGGCAGACGCGGATCGTTGGATTAAAACTCAAACCTCAATACCGATTAAAAGGGCCGCTATAAAATTTTTGTTAAATTGTTATGTTAGAGGTTTGGGGCTTCCTGATGATCCATTGTATTTACTGTCAAAGTTAAATGTTTTCGAAGCATCATTCTATACTGGTTTGATTGACGAGTTGCCACCGTCTGCCAAGCAGTCTTACCATAATGCATTAGCATCTTTTTTTACGTGGCTGTTGGAGCAATACTGCGTTGATGATGAAGGGGGCGAGCGTGTCGTGCTTCCGGATTATCGCAACCCATTATTGACAGTTCTATCAGAATATTTTGACGGGCTCGAAAAAAATCGTCCATCACAGTCAGTTAAGCCAGTTTTAGGGTATGAGTATATTCTGCGAGCTCGCAATTATTTGGTTCCCAATAGCGAGTCATCTTTATTACGGAGGCCGACGTTAAAGAGTTTACCTCACTTGCAAGAGGTGTTCGATTCAAAATGGGATTGGAAGGATGTTGATAAGAGCTGTATTGATATGACAGATCCGAATTGTGTTTGGCGTCTAGTCACGAAGCCAGGATTAGCTGCGGGAGGGGCAGCAGTTCGAGTTGATCAGTATCAAGTCTGGTCGCCACTGCGGTTTATTGCACTTTATACTCTATTGCGCTACCCACTACGTGGTCAACAAATTTTGTGGCTTGACAGCGGGGAGGCTGATGCAGAGCTGCCTGTTCTTAGTGATAATGGGACGATCTCATGGAAAACTAATACAGAATGTGTGGTTTCAAAAGGACGAAAGTCACGCTCCTCTCAAGGAGTTATACAGCGGGGAGCTAACGGAGTAGCTGAATGCTATATAACTACAAATAAAACTGGTCGTAAGGTTGGTGGTTATCGAGTCGATTGGATTCCGGATGATTTGGTGTACTGGTTAATTGTGCTGCGTGAGTGGCAGCGCAAATATAATCCTCTCGTTAAGCCAACGGCATGGACTGAAATTGAGCTTCCACAAGAAACAAATGAAAAAATTCTGAAAGCTCGAGGAGCGCAGTGCTTCTTGTTCCGAATAAACTCTTCGGGGCAGCCGCTTTCGATTAAGAACTGTTTCGCGCTCACCTTGCCGGCCGTTCTTTATAGAATTCAGAGGGATTCTGAGGATCTTGCCTCGAAGGGTGAGTGGAGAGCCCAGTATAATAGTAAATATACGCCTCACAGTTTGCGCGTGAGCTTAATTACTGCATTTATCGCTGATGGGGATGCTCCACTTCATATCATATCAAAATTGGTGGGTCATGCCAATTTGGTAATGACTATTTACTATACAAAACTTAATAGTGAGCAAATCAGGCGGCCTATGGGGGAGATTGAAAAGTTGGCAGGCCAGCGTGCAGCAGAGCGAACGCTAGAGTCCATCAGGCTCAATGGGTTGTCAGCAGTTAAGGGGCAACTAATCGCTACAGTTGGGAATCGTGCGCTCCTCGAATCTAATGTTCCAAAAACTGCTTGTGTTGTATTTGATTTTGGAATATGTCCTATGTCCGCTGCTGGATGTCATATCGGTGGTGATATTATTATTAAAAGGCAGAAAGAGGAGTTTTACAATCCCGTTGAAGGAGGTTATTTGGGGCAAAAGAATTGCGCGCGGTGTCGATTCTTTATCACTGGAGTACCGTTTCTTGGAGGGTTGGTAGCACTTGCCAATGAAATCTCACTTGAGATCAACTCTGAGAGCATGCGTTATTTGAAATATACTGATGAACTAACCTTGCTTGAGCAGCGGTACTATGATGCATGCCGTGCTGGGATACCTTTTCAGGATGAAACTCAACGGAAGAAAGCTGTAGGTAATCAAGAGTCAAGTGCCGGAAAGCTTGAGGTGTTGCTGCGTGATTACGCATCGCTTAATGCTCACATTCAAAGCTGCATAAAGCTTGTTAATCAGGAAGGGCAAGGTGGTACAGAGGGCATTAGATTAGTTTCCGCAGGTGAGATTCGTGAGGTAGGTGTCGCATTTAATGACTCTGACTCGCCATATCATTTACTTGCTGAGATATGTCAGAATGCTGTTATCTATAAGTCAGCCAACCCTTCACGCGCTATACCCTTGATAGCTCAAGCAATTGATCGGATGGCGGAAAACAATGGTTTACCCGCTCGGATGTTCAAACTCACTGACGAACAGACACTCGTAGTCGCTAATGAGCTTACCAATCTCTTGATTCAACGCTTGGGTTCTTGGAGTAGGATTGATGACCTTTTTACGGGAAATTTGATGTTGCTTGATGTAGGGGTCGAAGAGCCATCATTGGAATGTATTACAGCTGAGGTTAGACAGGTTCTTTCACGCACTAGCAATAGTGCTGGGGCGACTATTGCTCAGAAGGCGGGTTCTAATGGCTGATAATTTATTCTCCCCAGAAGATACGTATGAGCGGCTGATTAACGAAGCGAGTGATCCGCGCCGCAAGAGAAGTCTTGGGGCCATTAATACGGTATGTCGATTGCTCCACGAGCGCCAATCTCAGGATTTTACATATAAGAATATAGAAACGCTTGGGAAAGATCGAGGGCTTCCGATCCCCAGTGAAAAATCAATTGTCAATGATGCCGGTTCTCACTATCGTGAATTAATCCAGTCCTGGAAAAAGTTTTCTCTTAACGACAAAGCAAAAAACGCCTCAATACACAGCGATTGGATAACCTCAATCGAAGATCCTGTGTTGCGATTGAATGTTTCGATATTAGCTAAGGAGTTGCGCTCTATAAAAGCTAAGATTGCGAGGCAGGGGCGTGTTAACAGCGCGCCAATATACTTGGGGTCAGGTCAACATGAAGGGAAAATTCATTCGGGTAAGCTCAATTTAAATGATGCTGAAATCAATGCGCTCAAAGGCGCCATAGACTCTCAGATTCTTACTCAGCTTGGATATCGCTTCGGCGAGCGGGGGGAGGTGCTGGATATGAAGGGTAAGCAAATTTTCAAGCCAGGGTTTCGTGACGCTCTGGAGAAGATCCTCTCTCTCCATACAGAATAGTGTGATGTGAGGACTTTGGGGTCACTCCAATTAAATGACAGAGGCTCTCGGTTCGAGTAGCTCCCATATCTCGGCAGATAAGCGCGAAACCTTCAACCAATGTTGCTATGACGATGCAGACTGCGTTTCGTTACTCTTCAGTCGGTGTCCACAAGTTTCCTTTAAATGAGCTTGCAAAGCAGGCCACGCTCAACTCATTGATCATGCGTCTTCCACGGCAGGTTCCCGGCAGGCATTCGTACGCTTTCGTTTACCTCTCTATCTTAACTGCGTAGTTGGAAAACCTTGGAGGGAATCATCCTGGTCACTTGGTCGCACCTGATTTTGACAGGTGGATTGACCTAAAAATTCAGCAACAGATTCTCGTCCGCTTGCTGCCAGTGGGCTAGTCAAGGATGAGCAGACGGCATTCAGGACAACGGCTCTTAATAAAACACTCTGAGCTTTCGCATTCTGGGTGACCGCTGGAAACCACTCTCGCTCGGGAGGAGCTCTGACCAGTTATGGAGGATCGCACCTGGCTTTCTGTTGATGGCGAGTGTTTATGGTTTTATTTGGGGGGGGATGGGGGTGAGTAGTAGAGCTTACTTTTGGGACTCTGCTCAGGGATAACTAATCATGTCGCAAGCCGTCGAATAGCTTGGCGAAGTACAGGTCGAAATCGCCGAGGAACGCGTCCATGGTAATGCAGTCGGTCAGGGCGATGCCCAGCAGCCCCCGGTACTCCCGCACCCAGCATTCCAGCGCGGCGGCTTGGCTATCGACCAGACGCGGGCCGAGCTGCTGGTGGGCCATGAACCATTCGTGCGCCATGGTGCCGAGCGGCCTGAGTTCGAATTCGCGAGCCAGGTGAACATTGCTGGTGCCCACAAACCGGCCCGGGAAGTCGTGCTTGAGGATGTGCACCACCTCTTCCTGCACCCGGTAGGAGAAACGCCGCCGGGTACCGAAGTCTGCCAGCTGGAAGCCAGCCAGCTCATCGGCGCTGGCCTCGGCCTTCAACCAGTCAAGCTTCTGGTACAGCCGTTCGCCGACCTGTTCGAGCATCACCTCACGATAACGATAGCGGTTGCGCACCTCGCTGATGATCGCCAGCAGCGGGATTTCGTAGAGGATCACGTGCAACCATGGCCCACGCACGCGGATTGCCAGTTGCCCGGCGCCGTCCAGCCCCACCTGCACATAGCGCAGATTGAAACGGAACAAGCTGAGAAAGCGAATGAAGTCCGGTTTCAGGAACGGGATCTTCTCCAGATAGGCCAACTGGTCGTGGGTGACCGTGACCTCGGCCAGTTGTTCTACCTGGTAGCGGATCTCCGCCAGGTAAGGGGACAGGTCTTCGTCATTGCGGCAACGGAACTCCCATTCCACTTCGGCATTGGGGTAGTTATGCAGCACCGCCTGCATCATGGTGATCTTGTAGAAGTCGGTGTCCAGCAGGTTCTGGATGATGCGTGGGCCGAAAACACTATCGCTCATGGGCGGTCTTCCTTGATCAGGGCAAGCTGGTGGTCGAGGGCGGCCTCGTCGCCGCAGAGGATCACGCCCTCGGCGGCCAGGGCGCCGCACGCCTCAATGGCGCCGGCCTGGGTCAGCGCGCGGCAGGCTGGCAGGTACAGCAGTACCTGGAAGCCGGCCTGGCGCAGCTGGCGGGCGGTGGTCTTGACGCAGTAGTCCAGGGCCAGACCGCCGACGATCACTGCACCTACCTGCTGCACCTTGAGGTACTCGATCACCCCGGTGGAACGGCGTTCGGCGAGGTCGTGGTAGCAGGCGCCGTATGGGTGAAGATCGGGTTCGACCCCCTTCCACACGAAATAGTCGTAGTCGATAGGGGCGGGCAGGCCGGGTAGCAGTTCGAAGCCCGGGGTGCCGGGGACGCAGTGGCTGACCCAGGTAAGGTCGGCGTTGGCCAGTTGCAGCGGCTGCAGCATGTGTGCAGGGTCGGTGACCACCCACGCGGCGTTGGCCGGGTGGGCATCCTTGCTGCCCAGGCGCAGGTCGGCGCGCAATGCCATGGTATTCAGGTCAACCGCAATTTCATCGCCTTCGGGAACAGGAAGCTCCTGCGGCGCGTTGGAGGTGAAGCCGTTCTGCGCGTCGACATCGAAACTGGCGATCTTCATGGCGATTCTCCTTGCTGGAATGCCAATATAATTCATCTGGTGCTATAAGTATGTCAAGTGTTCTAGATAGCGGGTTCAATGGTTGATTTACTTAGTGGCTCTGGTGGATTATTGGCTCACTGAACAAGGAGTAGCCCGGTGAGTACAGTTGAAGTCCTGACCAGCGTCGATATCGTGGCCCTGCGTCTGGCCCCTGATGCGCAGCATCTGCAGGTATTGTTGCACCGTCGTGAGCGCGACCCCCATGCCGGCCAGTGGGCCTTGCCCGGTGTGATCGTCAACGGCCGTACCCCTGACATCAGCCTGGAAGCTGCTGCCGAACGCGCGCTGCGCGAGAAAGCGCAGGTTGTGCCTTGCTACATGGAACAGGTGGGCACCGAGGGCAATGCGTTCCGTGATCCGCGCGGCTGGTCGCTCAGCACCTATTACCTGGTCTTGCTGGACCCGGGGGAGGTCGTCCAGTGTGAGCAATTGGCGTTTTTCGACTTGGACAGCGTATTGGCGCGCAAGGTGCTCTTGCCGTTCGACCATAACCTGCTGGTGGAGCGCGCCCGCGATCGGTTGGCGGCAAAGACGGTGTACAGCAGCTTGCCGCTGTATCTGCTGGCAGAGAAGTTCACGGTGCTGGATGCACTAGGCGCGATGCAGGCGTGTTTGGGGCAGGCGGTGAATAACACCTCGCTGCGCAAACGCCTGGAGCGCTTGCGCGAGCTGGGGTGGGTGAGGGACACCGGGGAGAAGAACCAACCGAAGCTGGGTAGGCCGCAGCAGCTGTATCAGTACACACCGCAGGGTGGCCGGGCGTTCATGTTTGATCGCAGCTTGTTGCCGGAAGGAGGCCTATAGCGTTCGTACGGTCGCCGACTCGACCGGATGAGCTGATAAAAATGTTCGTGTCGAGCAGGTTGAGCGTCAGTATCAACGGGTCAAAAACCCGATACGCTCGCGTTAACTGTTATGGTATAACATATTTTTCTTAAGGCAGACGCAGATCTCGCCTCCTCTATCTGTGCGCCAACATACTCAACCCCGCCTCAGGAACCTCCATGCGATTCACCCCAGCCTCGTTTGCCATCTTTACGGCAATGTTCACACCTGAAGTCCTCGCCGAACAGACCGGTACCTCCACCATCGTCCTCGGTGAAGTGAATATCACCCAAACGGCCGGTACAGCCTTGAGCACTGAAAATGTGCTTACGTCGGTCGACGTCCTGGGCGGCGACCAGGTGCGAGATAAAAATGTGATGAACAGCTGGCAGTTGTTGGGGCAGATGCCGGGCATCCAGCTGACCGAAACGGGGCAAGGTGCCGAATCAGGCAAGGTCACTTTTCGCGCGTTCAATGGTGAGGGCTACATCAACGGCATCAAGACCCTGATCGACGGTGTGCCGAGCAACGTCAACAGTGGCAACCAGCGCTTCATCGATATGATCTTCCCGCTGGACATCGAGTACATCGAGGTGGTGCGTGGTACCAACGATCCGCGCTATGGGCTGCACAATATCGGCGGCAACATCAACTTCGCGACCCGCCAGGGGGGAAACTATGTCGATAGCCGTGTGACTTACGGCAGCTTCGATACGCGCGAAGTGCAGTTGGCGGTCGGGCACGAGGAGGGGAATTTCGCCCAGAACTATATCCTCGCCAAGCAAGACAGCAACGGTTACCGCGACCACAGCGAATCCAACAAATACACGCTCGGCGGCAAGTGGTTCGTCAGCAACGACGAACAAGACTTCCGTGTCGGCCTGATCGCTCGCCTGTACCACCACCAGGCCCAAGAGTCAGGCTTCCTCACCCGCGAGCAACTGCACGCCAGCCGTACCCAATCGCCGGCCAAGAACGCCAATGATGGTGACGATCGCGACATGAAGCAGTTGAGCCTGCACGCCGACTGGCAGCTTGACGATGACCTGAGCCTGAGCAGCAAGCTGTACTACAACAGCTACAACGATGATCGAACCATCACGTTCACCGATTACCAGCCCGGCAACGCGCCACGCCAGCGTCGGCAGTGGGATGAACAGCAGCGAGGGATGCTCAGCAACCTGACCTGGCGCGCTAACGATCTGCTGACGCTGGATGGCGGCATCAACTACGAGGAGCAGGACAACCAGTACCGTCGCCTGCGCTACAACTACGGGATCCCGACCGATTTCGACGCCACGCCGGCACGTGTGCAGAACGACGACACTTACACCCTGCGCAATATTGGCGGTTATGTGCAGGCGGTCATTCAGCCGACCGACGCGCTGAAGATCATTCCTGCCATGCGCGTCGACAAGTTTTCGGGTAACAGCGAGACGCTCGGCGGCGTCAAGGCATCCCTGCAGGATTATGGCTGGATCCGCCAGCCGAAGCTGAGCGTAATTTACAGCCTCACGCCGGAGATCGACCTTTACGCCAACTGGGGGCGTACTTTCCAGATCCTTACGGGCTCTGGCGGGCCAGCTTATCGGGTGCCTGGGCAAGCCTCGTACGACCCGTCGATCAACACCGGCAAGGAAGTGGGCATCAAGTTTCAGCCATTCCCGGGCGCTCAGGCGCGGGTTGCGCTTTGGCAGCAGGACGCGACCGATGAAGTCGCGAACATGCCCAGCACTGGTACCACGGTCGGCCTTGGCGAAACACGCCGGCGTGGTGTGGACATGCAGATCAGTGCTCAGCTGGACGATCAATGGACGGTTTGGGCGTCCCACGCGATCCAGGAGGCCAAGGTGGTCAAGGCCTACGCTGCAAACGGCCAGTCATTGTCCGGCAAAGAGGTATTTTCCACCCCCCGCTACATCAGCAATGTGGGTGTCGACTACCGGTACAACGATGACTGGAAGTTCGGTATGCAGGGGCGGGCGCAGGGCAGCTACTACATCGACGAGTTGAACGAGCAGGGTAAGTACGGCGGTTTTGTGGTCGTGGACGCCAGTGTCAGTTACCGTGTTACCTCGTCGACCAGCGTAGATTTGCAGGTGAAAAACCTGTTTGACCGTGAATACGAATACGTCTGGTACGACAACTTCTTCTGGGGGGGCAACGACCAGGCGATGTTCTCGCCAGCACCAGGCCGTTCAGCGTTCGTGTCGATAAACATGAGCCTTTGACAGGGTGGGTGCATTGGCAAGGAGCCTCTTGAGGGCGACACATATCGCCTTCAAGAGGTCTGCGGGATCAACAGGCCAGTGCAGCTTAAGCCACCGCTGCCAACTTGGCGCTGGTCTGCCGACGACGGTAGGCACTGTCACGGCTCGCCAGCCACCAGTACAGCGGCGAGGTGACCGCCAACCCTACCAGCCACGACAGGTCAGCCCCGTTGATGTGTTCGGAAATCGGCCCGACGTACAGCGGGGTGTTCATGAACGGTATCTGCACCACGATCCCCACAGCGTAGGCGATCAGTGCTTGCGGGTTGTAGCGCCCGTAGATCCCACCATCGACCTGGAAGATCGACTGGATGTCGTAGTCGCCTTTGTGAATGGCGTAGAAGTCGATCAGGTTGATCGCCGTCCACGGCACCAGCACCACCAGCAGTACCAGCACCATGTCAACGAAATGGCCGATGAAGTCTGCCGACGCGAACACTGCTACCACGCAGCAGGCCGACAGCACGATCAGCGACAGCACTGCACGGCTTTTGGCGGTGGGGATCCAGCGGTAGGCGAATGTTTGCACCAAGGTGATGATCGACAGTACAGCGCCATACAGGTTGAGGGCGTTATGGCTGATCACGCTGAGCAGGAACAGCACCAGCATGATCGGGCCGAGCGTGCCGGTGGCCAGCTTGACCGCGTCCATGGTGTCCATGCCGGCCGGGATCGCCAGCACGGCCACGGCGCCGAAGATGAACGACAGGCTTGAGCCCAGGGCCGAACCCAGGTAGGTGGTCCAGAAGGTCGAGCTGACTTTTACATCTGCCGGCAGGTAGCGCGAGTAGTCCGACACATAGGGCGCAAAGGCGATTTGCCACAACGCCGCCAGCGACACGGTGGCCAGCCAACCGGCCAGGTTGAAGCTGCCACGGGTGAGGAAATCGTCGCTCTGCACATGGGTGAAGATGTAGCCGAAGCCGACCACGATACCGATGCCCAGTACCCAGGTGCCAATGCGATTGAGCACGTGGATGAAGCGGTAGCCGATGATGCCGATGATGCCTGAGCCCAGCGCCCCGATGACGATGCCCACCGGTACCGGAACGGCGTCGACCACGCCATGCAGTGACTTGCCGGCAAGGACGATGTTGGATGCGAAGAAGCCGATGTACATGACGCCTGCGATCACCACCACCAGCAGCGCGCCGAGGGTGCCGAACTGAGCGCGGCTCTGGATCATCTGTGGAATGCCCATTTGCGGGCCCTGGGCCGAGTGCAGGGCCATCAGCACCCCGCCAACCAGGTGGCCGACAAGGATGGCGACGATGCCCCATACCAGGTTCAGGTGGAACAGTTGCACGCCCAGCGCGCCGGTGACGATGGGCAACGGCGCGATGTTGCCGCCGAACCAGAGCGTGAATAGATCCCTTACCTTTCCGTGGCGGTCTTGCGGGGGCACGTAGCCGATCGTGTGTTTTTCTATCAGGGGTGCCGAATTGGCTGCACTGGTCATGACTGACTCCAAGGCAAGGTAGGGCATTGGGAACTGCCCGGGGGCGTGCCGGCGGTGGGCGACGCGTTCTTGTTGGAGCGATGATGAGGGGCGCGGGGATAACGAGAAATTAGTAAATATGTACCCATAAACCTTAAAAAACCTAAGGCTGACAAAAGCTTAAGCGGGTGACGGTAGCAAGGAGAGTGCCAGCTGGCTGAAGGCCTTGGGGTAGAGGGGCGGCGGGTTGGCAACCGGATCACGGTGGGCTGGGTTGGTGCGATGTGCGCGTTTTCAGGGCAGATGAAAGGTTGCCTGTGCAGGCCTCTTCGCGGGTAAACCCGCTCCTACAGCAGGCGCGGGTTTACCCGCGAAGAGGCCGGCACAAGAGGAAACAGCTACATGGGTAACAACCGATCCTGAATCACTTCCTTCATCACCAAGGTCGAGCTCAAGCGTTTCACATTGGGGATACTGGTCAGATGCTCGTCATACAGCTTCTGAAACGCCGGCAGGTCCTTGGCCACCACATGCAGCAGGTAATCCGGGTCGCCGAACAGCCGCTGCGCTTCGACAATCTGCGGGATCTGCGCCAGTGCCGTTTCAAAGTCCGCCACCGGCTGACGGGTCACCTCGCGTAGCGTCACAAATACCAACGCGGCAAAGTTCAGCCCAAGGGCGCTCGGTGCCAGCCGTGCGTGATAGCCCAGAATGGCTCCGGACTCTTCCAGTGCCTTCAAGCGCCGATGGCAGGGTGACAGGCTGAGTCCTACGCGGTCGGCCAGCTCGGTTACCGACAACCGTCCGTCTTTTTGCAGCTCGGCAAGGATTTTTCGATCAGTTCTGTCCATCGGGAAGAATCTTCCAATTCATGAATTCTAAGGGGAAATATACGAAAGAAAATCCCCGAGCGAAATCCGTAATCTTTCGACATCCCAATGCAGTAGATAAGGAAGATTCAAGTGGCTATCAGTGTGCTGACGGCGTTCTGGGCTGTGTCGATGCTGTTCGTGATGACCCCGGGTGCAGACTGGGCCTATGCCATCTCCGCAGGTATGCGCGGTCGCTGGGTGATGCCAGCGGTGGCGGGGATGTTGTCGGGGCATTTCCTGGCCACGCTGGTGGTGGCGGCCGGGGTTGGCAGCCTGCTGGCCGGTCACCCGTTGGCGCTGACCTTGCTGACCCTGGCGGGGTGCAGCTACTTGCTGTGGCTGGGCGGCAACCTGTTGCTCAGCCCGGCATTGCCGGCGGCCGGGCAGGGCGGCGCGGGGGAGTCTGGCTCGCGCTGGGCGTTGAAGGGGTTTTGCGTCAGCGGCCTGAACCCCAAGGTATTCCTGCTGTTCCTGGCCCTGCTGCCGCAGTTCACCGACCCGCAGTCGAGCTGGCCCGTGCCGTTGCAGATCTTGTTGCTGGGGCTGGTCCACCTGTGCAGTTCGCTGGTGATCTACACGCTGGTCGGCTATGGCGCCAAAGCTGTGCTCAGCACCCGGCCAGGAGCGGCAAAGCTGGTCGGGCGGGTGTCGGGGATGGCGATGATTACAGTTGCCCTGGGCTTGATAGTCGGGCAAATAAACTGATTTCGTGGGGCCGGGTTGGTTTCTCTTGGCAGTGTGGTTTTGAGCTTCGCGGCGCCGTTTATCGCCCATCGCGGTGCAAGGTATCAGTGACCGAGTACTTTTCCGAGCACCTGGCACACCTGTTCTGCCGAGTAGGGTTTGGCCAGAAAGGTGAACCCTTGGTGCCCACCTTCGGCAATCGCCTCGCTGTAGCCCGAAGTAAGGATCACCGGCAACTGCGGGCGCTGGCGGCGAAGTTCGCGGGCCAGCGCCAGGCCACCCAAGCCGGGCATGACCACATCGGAAAACACCGCATCAAAATCACCTGCCGGGCCAGTCAACTGCGCCAACGCTTCTTCTGCCGACCGCGCATAGCTGATTTGGTAGCCGTGGTCCTCGAGGAACTGAGCCGTGAAGCTGCCCAGGTCGGGGTTGTCTTCTACCACCAGTATTCGTCGCCGCTCGCCCTGTACCTGCGGCTGGCTGCCGGCCGAGGCGTCTTCGGGCAAGGCCGCAGGTGAGTCCTCCTGCGGCAGGTACAGGGTAAAGGTGGTGCCCTGGCCGGGGATGCTGTTCACCTGTACATCGCCCCCGGATTGCTTGGCGAAACCGAACACCTGCGACAACCCGAGCCCGGTACCTTCACCTGGGGCCTTGGTGGTGAAGAACGGGTCGAAGATGCGCTCCAGCAATTCGCTGGCAATACCGACGCCGCTGTCGCTCACCGATATCGCCGCGAACGGGCCAGGCAGCGAAGGCTGGCCGCGCAAGGCAGGCAGGCACTGGTCGGCCTGCAGGCGCAGCTGCAAGGCACCTTCGCCAGCCATGGCATCGCGGCCGTTGAGCATCAGGTTGATCACCGCGGTTTCCAACTGGCTGAGGTCGGCGCGGATGTGGCAGGGCGCTTGCGGTAACTGCAGCTCGACCCGGATGCGCGCGCCAGTGACGGTGTCGAGCATGTCGGCCATGGCCTCCAGCCGAGGCCCGGCCTCGAACACCTGCGGGCTGAGGGCCTGGCGGCGGGCGAAGGCCAGTAGCTGGCCGGTCAGTTTGGCACCACGGTCGACCGTGTCGGACATGGTCTTGAGGTAGCGCTCGCGGCGCTCCTCGGCCAGGTTGGGGCGCTGCAGGAAGTGCAGCGATGAGCGGATGATGGTCAGCAGGTTATTGAAGTCGTGGGCTACGCCGCCGGTCAGCTGGCCAATGGCTTCCAGCTTCTGGGCCTGGCGCAGCACGGCCTCGGTGTGCAGCAACTGAGTGGTGCGTTCTTTGACGCGATGTTCCAAGGTGGTGTTGAGCGCTTCAAGGGCCGCCATCGCTTCGCGCACTTCGGCATGGGCCTGGGCCCGTTGTATGTGTGCCCAGCATCGCTCGGTCACTTCGCTGATAAGTGCTTGCTCGTAGTCGGTCCATGCCCGGGGTACGCGGTCGTGAATCGCCATCAGCGCAGTCAGCCTGCCACCCTTGATCAGTGGCATGCAGATGGTGGCCGTAATGCCGATGGCCTGAAACGTCGCCGCCTCGTCAGAGGCCAGTTCGCGCAGGTTGTCGTTGATCACCAGGGCCAGGCCGCTGCGCAGGCGGCTGACCGCCAGGCGGCCGAAGTCATGCAGGTGATAGTGGCCCACCAGACGTGGTGAGCCGGGTGCCACCGCATCGCCGCAGATGGTGAAACCGTCCTCGTCGGGGTCCATCACCGCATAGGCGCAGCCGGACAGGCCGAGGTGCTCGACCAGCATGCGGGTGGTGATGGCCATGATGTGCTCCGGTTCGGCCGCCTCGGTAACGGCTCGCCCGAGGGTATCGAGAAAGTTCAGGCGTTGGTTGGTGACCACGCTGGCGGTGGTTTCGGTGACCGTGTCGAGCATGCCCAGTATCTCGCCATCATGGCCGCGAATCGGGCTGTAGCAGAAGGTGAAATAGGCCCGCTCCAAACCTCCGTTGCGGTCGATCATCAGCGGGAAGTCTTCGATGTACACCGCTTCACCGGCCAACGCACGGTCCGCCATGCTGCTGATTTCATCCCAGGCTTCGTGCCACACGTCGCGGAAGGGGATGCCCAAGGCCAGGGGCTTGCGACCGAGAATCGGGGTGAAGGCATCGTTGTACAGGGTGATCAAGTCCGGGCCCCACAGCACGGCCTGCGGAAAGCGCGAGGCCAGGCACAGAGACATCGTGGTTTTCAGGGCGTCGGGCCAATGTTCCAGCGGGCCCAGGGGAGTGCTGGCCCAGTCGTGGTTGCGGATGCGTTCGGCCATTTGCCCGCCGCCGTCTAGCCATCTAGCCATGTGCTTTGCCGGTCCTCTGTCTCAAGGCCCTTAGGGTGCACCGAGAATAGACCGTTGGCGAGGCTTTTGTGATGGCCTGTGCCACTTGCACAAGCCTCTGCAACTGCGCGATCCGAGTGGGAGCAGGTTCACCCGCGAAGCGGCCGGACAGGCTAGCGGATGAAGTGCACCTTGCCGGTGTCATCATTGCCCATGTAAATGCCATACACCCCGGCCTGCCGCTCGAGGATGTAGCGCTCGAGAATTTGCCGGATAGCCGGGTAGTAGATCTCATCCCAGGGGATTTCATCCGGTTCGAAGAACTTGTACGCCAGCGTCTCCGGCCCGTACTGCCCGGTCTCTTCGGTGACGATGGCACGGAAGATGATGTACACCTCGCTGATCTTTGGCACGCTGAAGATCGAATACGGCGAGACGATGTCCGCACGTACGCCGCTTTCTTCCCATACCTCGCGCAGCGCCGCCTGCTCGGTGGTTTCGCCAGCTTCCATAAACCCGGCAGGCAAGGTCCAGGTGCCGGGGCGCGGCGGGATGGCGCGCTGGCACAGCAGGTACTTTCCATCGCGCTCGATGATGCAGCCGGCGATGATCTTGGGGTTGATGTAATGGATGTAACCGCAGCCGGCGCAATGCAGGCGTTCGTGGGTATCGCCTGTGGGAATGCCCCGGGCCAGTTCCGTGGTGCAGTGCGGGCAGTAGCGCGGGGCATTGGGCATGATCAGCGACCTATGCGTGGTTCCTTCAGGGCCAGGGGTTCGACAATGTCGCGCACCTTGGCGTTGTCATCCTGCTTCTGGCGCAGGTAGTCCAGGGCCACTTTGGCGGCGGCGCGGACGTGGTCGACCGAGGCCTGGTGGGCCACCAGCGGGTCGCCGCCCTTGATGGCCTCGACGATCTTTTCCATTTCGCGGTTGCTGGCGCCACGGCGGTTTTCCTGCGATACCGAGGTGGCGCGCAGGTAGCTGATGCGGGCTTGCAACTGGCGCAACTGCTGGGCCGCCACCTGGTTGCCAGAGCCTTCCAGCAGCACATCGTAGAAACCTTGTACCGAATCCAGCACCTGTTGCAACTCGCCTTCTTCCAGTGCCTCGCGGTTCACTTCCAGCGCACGTTCCAGCGCACGGATGTCCTTGGCTTTGGCGTTGAGGGTGAACAACTGCACGATCAGGCCTTCGAGCACACAGCGCAGCTCATAGATGTCACGCGCGTCTTCCAGGGTGATGATGGCCACGCGCGGGCCTTTGGCGTCGGCGAACTCGACCAGGCCTTCGGACTCCAGATGACGCAGCGCTTCGCGTACCGAAGTGCGGCTGACGCCGAGGCGGTCGCACAGGTCGCGCTCTACCAGGCGGTCGCCGGGCAGCAGGTGAAAGTTCATGATTGCGGTGCGCAGCTTGTCGAGCACGATTTCGCGCAGAGTAACGGGGTTGCGGTTGACCTTGAAGCTGTCGTCGAGTGGCTGGCGTTTCATCAGGTGCGCTCTTTATGAGGCTGTTGCGCCAACATCGCGGAATGCCCCGAACCGAGGCTTTCCATGCAGTGGTTCGAACAGCCCGTTGTTAACGGGTTGGCTCCGCATCGGCTTCGGCAAACGCTTCACGGGCCAGGCGGAAACTGTCCACCGCCGCGGGTACGCCGCAATAAATGCCGACCTGGAGCAGGATTTCGCGAATCTGTTCACGGCTCAGGCCATTGCGCAGGGCACCGCGAATGTGCAACTTGAGCTCGTGGGGCCTGTTGAGCGCGGAAATCATGGCCAAGTTTATCATGCTGCGCTCTTTCAGCGACAAGCCTTCGCGGCCCCAGACGTGACCCCAGCAATACTCGGTGACCAGCTCTTGCAACGGTTTGGTGAACTCATCTGCGTTCTGGATCGAGCGGTTGACGTAGTCCTCGCCCAGCACCTGGGTGCGGATTTTCAGACCCTTTTCGTACTTTTCATTGCTCATGTGCAGTACTCCGGCATAAAACAGGGGCCGCAACCGAGGGTGAGACGATTAGCGCGACCCCTGAAAACAGGGGCATCGGTGTTGGCTTCTTCGCGGGCTTGCCCGCTCCCACAGGTTCCAGAATCTGTGCGATACCTGTGGGAGCGGGCAAGCCCGCGAAGAGGCCAACACCAACTTCAAGGTATATCAGCCGAGAGGCGGCAGGGCGCCCAGCTTGCCTTTGTGGTAGACCATCGGGGTCACCGGCTCGGCCGGCAACACCAGGTTCTTCACCGCACCGACAATGATCGCGTGGTCACCGCCGTCGTACTCGCGCCACAATTCGCACTCGATGATCGCCGTGGCCTTGGCCAGCAGAGGGTTGCCCAGCTCGCTCAGGTGCCACTCGATGTCCTTGGCCTTGTCCTTGCCCTTGCCTGCGAAGGCATAAGCCTCGGCGGTCTGGTCGGCGGACAGCAGGTGGATGGCGAACTGCTTGCTGTCGCGCAGGATCGGGTAGGTGTCGGAGGCGTAATTAGGGCAGAACAGCACCAGCGCCGGGTCGATCGACAGCGCGCTGAACGCACTGGCGGTGATGCCGACGATGCCGCCGTCGGCGTCCAGGGTGGTGACTACCGTGACGCCGGACGGGAAGGAGCCCATCACGTCTTTGTAGATGCCGGGTTCGATCATCTTGTGTTCCTCCTAGCGCATCACGAACGGGTCGGGCATCGGCGCGGTGGACAAGTTGATCCACACGGTCTTCAGCTCGGTATAGGCCAGCACCGAATCGATGCCGCTCTCGCGGCCGTAGCCGCTGTTCTTGAAGCCGCCTATCGGTGCCATGGCCGACACGGCGCGGTAGGTGTTGACCCAGATGATCCCCGAACGCACGTCACGGGCCAGGCGATGGGCACGGCCCAGATCGCGAGTCCAGATGCCGGCAGCCAGGCCGAATTGCGAGTCGTTGGCTATGGCCAGGGCTTCTTCTTCGGTCTTGAAGCGGATCACCGCGGCGACCGGGCCGAACACTTCTTCCTGCATGATGGTCATCGCGTTGCTGTCGCACTCGAACAGGGTGGGCTCGTAGAACCAGCCGTCACCTTCAACGTCGGCACGCTTTCCGCCCATATGCAGCTTGGCGCCTTCGGCCTTGGCTGCAGCCACCAGGCCTTCGACAACAGCCAGCTGCTGTGCGGTGGCCATCGGGCCCATTTCGCTGGCGTCATCCTGCGGGTTGCCGATGCGGATGCGCTTGGCACGGGCAATCAGGCGCTCGACGAACACGTCGAAGATTTCATCCTGCACCAGCAGGCGCGAACCGGCCACGCAGCTTTGCCCGGAAGCGGCATAGATGCCCGCCACGGCGCCATTGATGGCGCTGTCCAGGTCGGCGTCGGCGAAGATGATGTTCGGCGACTTTCCGCCCAGCTCCAGTGACAGCTTGGCGAAGTTTTCGGCACTGCTGCGCACCACGTGGCGGGCGGTGGCGGCACCGCCGGTGAAGGCGATCTTGCGCACCAGCGGGTGGCGGGTCAGCGCCGCGCCGGTGCTTGGGCCGTAGCCTGTGACCACGTTGACTACCCCGGCCGGGAAGCCGGCCTCAAGGGCCAGACGGGCCAGCTCGAGGATGGTCGCCGAGGCGTGCTCGGACGGTTTGAGCACGATGGTGTTGCCGGCAGCCAGGGCAGGGGCCAGCTTGATCGCGGTGAGGTACAGCGGGCTGTTCCAGGGGATGATCCCGGCAACCACGCCGATCGGCTCGTGCACGGTGTAGGCGAACAGGTCGGGTTTGTCCAGCGGCAGGGTGCCGCCTTCGAGCTTGTCGGCCAGGCCCGCAGTGTAGTGGAAGAACTCCGGCAGATAGCCGACCTGGCCGCGGGTTTCGCGGATCAGCTTGCCGTTGTCACGGCTTTCCAGCTGGGCCAGGTGCTCTTTGTTCTCGGCAATCAGGTCACCCAGACGACGCAGCAGCTTGCCGCGTGCGGTGGCGGTGATGCTGCGCCACGCCTTGCTGTCGAAGGCACGCTGGGCGGCCTGAACGGCCAGCTCCACATCGGCTTCATCGGCGTCGGGCAGTTGCGCCCAGGCCTGGGCGGTGGCCGGGTTGAGGCTGTCGAAGGTCTTGCCGCTCTGGGCATCGCGCCATTGGCCGTCGATGCACATCTGGAAACGAACGAGGGTCATGCAACAATCCCCTTGGCGGATTCGGTGAGGGTGCTGGCTTGGGTGAGGAAGTCCAGCAGCATCTTGTTGACTTCACGCGGTGCTTCCACCGGCATCATATGCCGTTGCTCGGCGAGGACCACACTCTGTGCACCAGGAATACAGGCGGCGAGCTGGCGGGTCATGGCCGGGGTCGAACCGGAGTCGAGTTCGCCAGTGGCGATCAGCGTCGGCACCTGGATACTGCCCAGGTCATTGGCGCGATACATGTCCTGGGTGGCGAACAGCGAATAAGTGGTGTGGTAGCCCTGCGGGTCGTTGCTTGCCAGCACCTGGCGAATGGCGGCGACCTGCGCCGGGTTTGCAGCCTTGTATTCACGGCTGAACCAGCGGTCCAGGGCAGCATCGACGTTGGCGTCGGGGCCCAGCTCCGCCGCCTGGGCAGCACGCGCGATCACCCCGGCACTCTGCTCGGGGGTACGGTTGAACACGCTGTTGAGCACGACCAGTGCAGCCAGGCGCTGCGGGTAATTGAGGGCGAATGCACGGGCAACCAGGCCGCCCATGGAGAAGCCGATCACGGTGGCTTGTGCGATTTGCAGGTGGTCAAGCAGTTCGGCGAGCTGGTCGGCATAGCCTTCCAGCGGTGTGTCGGCAGCCGGTACGCGGCTTTGACCGTGGCCGAGCATGTCGTAGGCGATGACGCGGTAGTCGTTGGCCAGGCCAACGAACTGACCGCCCCACATTTCCTTGTTCAGGCCCACGCCGTGGATCAGTACCACGGGTTGGCCCTGGCCGACAGCCAGATAGCTGGTGCCGCCAGGTGTGCGTTCAGCGACAGGCTGAATCATGGAGGGCGCTCCTTGAAGGTCGGGCGCGGCGGGTAAGCACGCCACGCCCCGGCCCGTCTTGGTTATTGTTATTGAGCGTTGGCTTTTTCGGCAGCCAGTTCTTCCAGGTCGATGTAACGGTTACCGATGCGCGGGTGCAGGCGGCCGCCGTCGGCTGCGCCCAGGACCACGACGATTTCATCGGCACGCGGGGCGTCTTCGATCTGCATTTCCAGGGTGATGTAGTGCGAACGCAGGCCTTCGTCGTCCTTCTGCATCATCGGGATCTGGATCGAAGTGCCTGGGCCGCCGCGCTTGTTGGTGAAGCTCAGGTAGCTCTTGGCCTGTACTGCTTCGCGGTAGTGGTTGCCGAAGCGCAGGGTGTGGATTACGGCCGAGGCGTGCTCGATTTCGCCGTCGGCGCCGACTACGGCGGCCTTGCCGTAGGCCTCGATCTTGTTGGCGCCGCCAATGGCAGCAGTCAGGCGCTCGACCATCAGGGCACCCAGCTCCGAGCAGTTGGCGCGAATTTCCGGTTTCAGATCTTCAACGAAACCGCGACCGGCCCATGGATTCTTGATCACGACGGCCAGGCCGACCATGGTCACCGGCTTGTCGGTGGCCTTGCCGCCTTCGATGCGGGTCTCTTCGGAGTAGGTGACGATCTTGCGGATTTCGAAACTCATGGGTGGCTCCTGGTGAGGGTTATCAGCTCTTGTTGTCTGATGGTATACCATAATATTTGTTGTGCAAGAGGTGGCTGGAAATTTCTCTTGCGGGGGGACGAAAGGTGGGGCTGCCGGGTATGCCTTGAGGGTTGTGGTGTATTCGAAATCGAGCGCCGCCCGCGCGGCGCATCGCGAGCTGCGCTCGCTCCTACGTTTGTTTCGGGCCAATTATTCTGTGGGATTTGCGCGCGAACGCCTTGGCGCATGGCGCGATATCGCGT
>NZ_JBICJS010000033.1:0-61153 GCF_043103305.1 Pseudomonas sp. YQ_5
CCCGCGAAGGGGCCGGTGGCTGGCAACACAATTTTCACAGACCCAGCGCAAAGATTCGTTTCTGGTAACCATTACAATGGCACCTGAGCGCCAGCAAGAGCGCCTTCCCGACCTGATGACGAGGACCGATCATGGTTTCATCCCCCCCTACAACCCATTACGCACGCCTGTCCATCGCCCTGCATTGGCTGATGCTGGTGCTGCTGGCTGCCGTCTATGCCCTTATCGAACTGCGTGGGCTGTTTCCCAAGGACAGCGCCGAACGCAACCTGATGAAGGACCTGCACTTCATGCTGGGGCTGAGCGTGTTCGTGCTGGTCTGGCTGCGCCTGGCCATGCGCCTGAGCCGTCCGACTCCGCCCATCGTGCCAAAACCACCAGCCTGGCAGACCGGCCTGGCGCACCTGATGCACCTAGCGCTTTACCTGATGATGATCGGTCTGCCGCTGGCCGGTTGGTTGATCCTCAGCGCCGCCGACAAACCGGTGCCGTTCTTCGGCCTGGAGCTGCCACATCTGATCGGCCCGAACCCGGACCAGGCCAAGTTCATCAAAGGCTGGCATGAGCGTATTGGCAGCTGGGGCTACTGGCTGATCGGCCTGCATGCACTGGCCGGGCTTTACCACCACTATGTGCAACGCGACAACACGTTGTTGCGCATGTTGCCCTACAAGTAACCGCGTCGGCCCTGCAGGCCACCCGTGTGCACGAAGATCAGGCGGCTGCCGGGCTTGAACTGCCCGGCAGCAACCTGATCACGCAAGGCCAGCAAAGCCTTGCCGGTATAGAGGGCTTCGAGCGGCACGCCAGTGCGCCGCTCGCAGTCGGCGATGAAGGTCAGTAGCTCATCGTCGAATTTTCCGAAACCGCCACGGCAGGCGTCGTACAGCTGGTAGCCGTGCGTGCCGGCCAGTGCTGCCACCGTCTCTGGCACCCCATGATCCCTGGGCACTGCCAACGCACCATGTACGGCATGTGCACCCGCCTCGGCCAGCACAAGGCCGGCCAAGGTAGTCCCCGTTCCAGCAGCCAGCCACCAGGCGTCATGGTCTGACCAGCCCAATCCCGCGATCTGCGCGCGCGCCTGCTGCATGATCAGTGCGCAGCCCTGCGCACCGGCCAGCCCGCCGCCCCCTTCGGGGATGCAGTGCCAGCCTGGATAGCGTGCTTGCCAAGGTTCCCAGAAGCCGGGTTCGTTGCGTGCACGGTAGCCGCCGTAGCCTAGCCAATGCAGTTCCATGCCCAGCGCCTGCAGGTCACGCACGGTTGGCGTGTCCTGGGCATGGCCGCGTAACAGGCCGACGGTGGCGAAGCCGAAACGCTTGCCGGCAGCGGCCAAGGCGTGCAGATGGTTGGAATAGTTGCCGCCGAGGCTGATCAGGCCCGGGGCATTGCTGGCGCCGGCCTGTTGAAGGTGGTGGCGTAGTTTGAACCACTTGTTGCCGCTGATCAGCGGGTCGATCAGGTCCAGGCGCAGAATGGCAGCCTGGACCTGGGCTTGATTCAGCCAGGGTAAGTCCAGAAATTGCAGCGGGGCTTGGGGGAGGTCGAATACATGCATGGATCGCAGTTTACAGGGAAAGCCCGGAAGCGCTTGCAGGAGCGGGTTCGCTCGCGAACACCGGCAAAGGCGGTGCCATCCACCGCGTCGCCTGTTTCGCGGGCATGCCCGCTCCCACCAGTTACCGCGCAGGTATGGGGCTCACGCAGCCCCGACGACCTCAGAGCTCAGCCGCCAACCGCGAGCCTTGGTTGATCGCTCGCTTGGCATCCAGCTCGGCCGCCACATCCGCGCCACCAATCAGGTGCACCGACTGCCCCGCCGCCTCCAGCCCTTCCTGCAGCTCGCGCAGCGGATCTTGCCCGGCACAGATCACCACATTGTCCACCGCCAGCACCTGCGGCTCGCCGCCGTCCACACGAATGTGCAGGCCGGCATCGTCGATAGCCAGATACTCGACGCTGTTGAGCATCTGCACCCCTTTGTTTTTCAACCCGGTGCGGTGAATCCAGCCGGTCGTCTTGCCGAGCCCGTCACCCACTTTGGACTTCTTGCGCTGCAACAGGTACACCTGCCGCGCCGGAGCATGCGGCTCGGCCTTGATCCCGGCCACGCCACCTCGCGCCTGAAGCTGGGTATCGATGCCCCACTCTTTCCAGAATGCCCCTCGGTCCTGACTGGTGGCCACGCCCTGATGCACCAGGTACTCGGACACATCGAAGCCGATACCTCCCGCGCCAATCACGGCCACCGACTTGCCCACCGGCTTGCGCTCGAGCAGCACGTCCAGGTAGCTGAGCACCTTGGCATGCTCCACGCCCGCAATGGCCGGGGTACGCGGGGCGATGCCGGTAGCCAGGATGATTTCATCAAAGCCGCCATCCACCAGTGCCTGCACATCGACGCGGGTATTCAGGCGCAGGTCCACACCTGTGCTTTTGACCTTGTTGCGGAAGTAACGCAGCGTTTCAAAGAATTCTTCCTTGCCCGGCACCCGCTTGGCCACGTTGAACTGGCCACCAATCTCACTGGCGGCGTCAAACAGGGTCACCGCGTGGCCCCGCTCGGCCGCCACGGTGGCCGCCGCCAGGCCAGCCGGGCCGGCGCCTACCACGGCAATGCGCTTCACCGCACGTACAGGCAGGTAGTTGAGTTCGGTCTCGTGGCAGGCACGCGGGTTGACCAGGCAACTGGTCAGTTTGCCGCCGAAGGTGTGGTCCAGGCAGGCCTGGTTGCAGCCGATGCAGGTGTTGATTTCATCCGCGCGACCGGCAGCGGCCTTGTTGACGAAGTCTGGGTCGGCGAGAAACGGTCGGGCCATCGAGACCATGTCCGCATCGCCCTCGGCCAGCACCGCCTCGGCCACTTCCGGGGTGTTGATGCGGTTGGTGGTGATCAGCGGAATGCTCACCACGCCGCGCAACCTGGCGGTGACTTTGCTGAAGGCCGCACGCGGCACTTTGGTGGCGATGGTCGGAATACGCGCCTCGTGCCAACCGATTCCGGTGTTGATCAAGGTAGCGCCGGCCTGCTCGATGGCCTTGGCCAGCAGCTCGATCTCGTCCCAGGTGCTGCCACCCTCGACCAGGTCGAGCATCGACAGGCGGAAGATGATGATGAAGTTCGGCCCTACCGCGCCACGCACCCGGCTGACGATTTCCACTGCCAGGCGCATGCGGTTTTCATAACTGCCGCCCCAGCGGTCGGTGCGGTGGTTGGTGTGGGCGGCCAGGAACTGGTTGATGAAGTAGCCTTCCGAACCCATGATCTCGACACCGTCGTAACCGGCACGCTGGGCCAGCACGGCACAATTGACGAAGTCGGCAATCTGCTTCTCGATACCCTCCTCGTCCAGCGCCTTGGGCTTGAACGGGTTGATCGGCGCCTGGATCGCGCTAGGTGCCACCTGGCGTGGGCTGTAGGCGTAGCGCCCGGCATGCAGGATCTGCAGGCAGATCTTGCCACCGGCAGCGTGCACCGCCTCGGTGACGATGCGGTGCTTGTCGGCCTCTTCCTCGGTGCTGAGCTTTGCCGCACCGGAATACACCCCGCCTTCATCATTGGGCGCAATGCCGCCAGTGACCATCAGGCCAACGCCACCGCGGGCGCGCTCGGCAAAGTATGCAGCCATGCGCTCGAAGCCGCCGGGGCGCTCTTCGAGGCCGGTGTGCATCGAGCCCATCAGGGTGCGGTTGCGCAAGGTGGTAAAGCCCAGGTCCAGCGGGGCAAGCAGGTGCGGGTAGCGGTCGGCGGCCATGGAAAGGTCCCCTGATGGCGTGATCACGGAATGCGGGCACCTCACTGGGTGGCGGGCCCCGTCGTTTGTCTGCCTGCGACATTAAACAGCCGTTTGAATTGCCTCAATGATCGAAACTGACAAGTTAATGATCATGATGAACATCGAGACTGCCCGAGGACTGGTGAATCAGCCCTGCCGGTATCAGCTGGACCTGGGCTTGCACTTCAATCTGAATGGGTCACGGGTGCGGTGTTTGCTGACCGGCCTGTCCACCACCTTTGCCGGATACATTGTTGAAAGGGACTAGGGGCATCGGATGTTGCGGTGGCCGGGTTGCTGTGCGACTGCGGCAATTCACAAAGCAGGCATTTAACCACGCGGCAATTTAAGAAACGTCTCAAAGCCGGGGGCGGCCCAGCTGTCTAGGATGCTCAGGCCCTTCCCTGTCAACCTCACCGGAGCCCTGCCCTGACCATGTCGCGCTTGCTTGATACCCTCTCGCGCCCAGCCATGGCGGCGCTGGTGCTGATGGGCCTGGCGTCCAGTGCCTGGGGCCAGCTCAAAGTCGAGGGCACACGCCTCATTTACCCAGGCTCGAACAAGGAAGCAAGCATCAGCGTGGTCAATCGCAGTGACCTCGACACGGTCATGCAAAGCTGGGTCAGCAGTACCGACGAACGCGACGATGCGCCCTTCGCCATCGTCCAGCCGTTGACATTGATACCGCCCAACGGCCGGCACATGCTGCGGGTGCTGTACGCCGGCAAGGGCCTGCCCGAGGACAGGGAGTCACTGTTCTGGCTGAACATCCTCGAGATCCCGCGCAAACCCGAACAGGCCAATACCCTGCAATTCGCCGTTCGCCAGCGCCTGAAGCTGTTCTACCGCCCCGCCGGCCTGCCAGGCTCGGCCAGCGAGGCGGTCGAGGGCCTGGCATGGCGCGCACGTCAGCCTGGCCTGATCGAAGTCAGCAACCCGAGTGCCTTTCATGTTTCGCTGGTCAACCTCCAGCTCGACAGCCCCGGGCAGTCGCGCCAGCTTGCGGACTACGTCCTGCTGCGCCCGGGGGCATCGCTCACCCTCAAGGCGCCCTCGCCCCTGCCCGCGCAAAGTCGCGTGGCGTTCAGCGAACTCACCGATATCGGCCTGCAGAAGCGCCACCACATCGCGCTGCCGTGAACACACCGCCACAGGACACCCACTCATGAACCTGATCCGGAAACACTTGCTTGGCCTGCTTTTCGTCGCCGCCAGTTGCCCCACCACCAGCTATGCGCTGTCCTGCAAGCTGGACCCGTCCATGGCGGCGGTATTCAAGGAAGCACTGGGCACCGCACTGGCGGTACCGGCCGACGCGCCCGACGGCACGATCATCTGGGAATCGGCACCACACTCGGTTCCGGTCATCTGCGCCGACGACTATGAAACCGGCATCAAGGAAGATGTCTATTTCTATGTCAACCCGGCCAACGCCAGTATAGGCAAGGGCATACGGGTCGGGATTCGCTACGGCTCGCAGAACATCACCCAGACTTCAGGCGCCGTCACCACTGGCTACAACTCGCTTCATGGTTGCAACTGGGCGAACTGTGCGGGCTGGGACAAGGCCCGCTTCACCCTGAACTTCACGGTGTTCATCGAAAAGAACGGCGCAACGCCAACCGACGGACAAGCCAGCACGCTCAGCGAGTACCGGGTGTTCCAGCTGGACGGCAGGGGCGGCCTTAACCCCAAACCCAACAGCAACCTCAACTATGTCGTCACCGGCATGAACAACATCCGCTTCGTGCCTTGCTCTCCCGAGTTGACCATCTTGCCTTCGGTGGTCAATTTCCGCCGTGCCCTGGCCAGCTCGGCACAGGTCGGCCAGGTCGCCAGCTCGGCCAGCTTCAGCCTCGACCTGACCAGATCCTGCGACACGCCCTACACCGTCAGCGCCCGCTTCACCCCAGTCGCAGGCAGCGCCAGTGTCATCGACAAGCTGCTGGTGCCCGCCAACAACACCTCAGTCGGCATCGCCCTGACCCAGCAGGACAGCAACCAGCCGGTGCCTTTCGCCACCTGGTTCAAGCTGGCCGACCTGGCTGCGCCGGGCGTGATCCACAACCCGTTCCGCGCCGACCTTATCTGGCGCTCGGCGCCCATTTCCGGTCCGTTCGAAGCCACGGCGCTGGTCGACCTGTACTACCAGTAAAACCTTCGGCCAGGCGGCCTTTAAGGATCGTCTGATGTCCAGTTGCCAGCGGCCTGCCTACATTTGCGGGATGCGACTCAAAGCCTACCTGCAACAGATCAACCCCCTTCTCTCCAACCCCGAGGCAGCACGCCGCCTGCTTCGGTTGCTGGCGATCGTGCTATCGGCCGGCATTCTCGGCGCGGCCTACAATTTCCTGTCCTTTACCTTCAACACCGATATCGCTCGGCGCCATGGCGCCATGAGCAGCGCGATCGCCGAGGCCCATACCTTCTTCACCAACCGCGAGGCGCTGCTGGAGAGCCTGAGCCTCGCAGCCGTGCGTCAAACGGCGCCGGGTGTCGACTGGCTGCCCCTGGCACCGGGCGAGGAAGTGCACCTGCAACTGGGCAGCCAGCCGGGCAAGCGCTGGAGCCTGTGGCTGACCCAGCGCATGTGTGCCTACCTCAAGGCCCGGCAGGTCAACCTGCTGTATGTCGACACAGCGGCTAAGGCCCCCATGCGCTGGCTGTACAACGCTGACGCCCAGGCCTCGCTGCCTTCATCTAGCCTGCTGGAGCAACTGCGCGCTACTGGGCAGCGGGCCACGGCCCCTCGGGAACTGTGGCTGGCCGACCAGGGCACCCAAGGTTCGCGCCTGTTCATCTTCCTGCGCCTGGACGCACGCGACCCGGACTCTGGCTGGCTGGGCCTGGAAATCGACAGCCATGCAGTGTCGCCGTCACTCGAGGATGCCAGCGCGGGTAAATTCATGATGTTCAATGCCGACGGCATGCTGGTGTTCACCAACACCCCAGGCCCGACGCTGGACCGTTCGCTGCGCCATCCCGTGGGTAACAACTTCTTCGGCTTCGCCGGCCAGGGGCTCCTGCCAGAGTACCTGGTCATCAGCAAGCCATTGATGTCTTCGGACTGGCAACTGGTTTACGCAATCGACCTGTCCGCGATCCTCGCCGGTCTGTGGCAGCAACTGCTCGGTGCCCTGCTGTTCTGCGTACTCAGCATCACCTTGATACGGGTGTTGATCCAGCGGTTCGACCAGCGCTTGTTCACCCCCACGGTCGAACGCATCCGTGCGCTGGTGGAAAGCGAGATGTTCAGCCGCGACGTCATCGAAACCGCACCTGTCGCCCTGTGCGTGTTGCGCCGTAGCGATGGCCAGGTGGTGCTGGAGAACCACCTGGCCCAGCAGTGGCTGGGCCAGGACCCGGCACGCGGCGCGCGCAGCGCGCAATGGATCGAGCAGGCTTTCGAGCGACACGAAGACCAGTGCAGCGACTATTTCGAGAGCGCCGAAGGCCGCCACCTGTACCTGAGCTGCTCGCCAACCCGCTACAAGGGCGAGCAGGTGCTGCTTTGCGCGTTCAGCGACATCAGCGCACGCAAGCAGATCGAGGCCGCGCTGGACGACGCCCGGCGCGCGGCCGACACCGCCAACGAAGCAAAGACCCAGTTCCTGGCGACCATGAGCCACGAAATCCGCACACCGCTGTACGGCGTGTTGGGTACCCTGGAGCTGCTGTCGCGCACCGTGCTCGACGCCCAGCAGCGCGATTACCTGCGGGCAATCGAAGGCTCCTCGTCAACCTTGCTGCAGTTGATCTGCGACGTGCTGGACGTGTCCAAGATCGAGGCCGGTCAGCTGGCCCTCGAACTCAGCGAGTTCAGTGCCCCGGACCTGGTCCGCGAGGTGGTCCAGGGCTACAGCGCGGCAGCCAGGAGCAAGGGGCTGCAGCTCTACAGCTGCCTGGACCCACGCCTGCCCGAACACCTGATCGGCGACGTCAACCGGATCCGCCAGATCCTCAACAACCTGCTGAGCAATGCGGTCAAGTTCACCGATTGCGGCCGCGTGGTGCTGCGGGCCAGGCTGCTCAACCGTGACGGCGAACGCTCCTGCCTGTTGTGGCAGGTCTCGGACACGGGCAAGGGCATCGCCGAACAAGACCAGCCGTTCATCTTCGACCCTTTCTACCAGACCGAAGGTTATAGCCAAGTCATCCCCGGTACCGGGCTCGGCCTGCCGATCTGCCAGCGCCTGACGCAATTGATGAACGGCCAGTTGCGCCTGGTCAGCGAGCTGGGCCTGGGCAGCAGCTTCAGCCTGACCCTACCCTTGGAAGTGGCGTCAGGCCGCACAAGCGCCCCGTTCAACCTGCTGGGTGAACGCATTCACGTGGTATCGCCAGTACACGAACTGGCTGAAGCCATCAGTGGTTGGCTCTGCCGCTGGGGTGCGCGCGCGCAGGTCGGCGCGCCAGCGCCAGGCAGCGCCCTGCCCGGCGAACTGCTGGTTGAGTTGCATCCCGGCAATGTAGATCGCTGGCTGGTCGCCGAGTGGCCCGGCCCGCGAATCCTGGCCAGCGCCCAGGACTGCAGGGAGGCGCGGCACGAGGCCGGTCACTGGCAGGTCAACCTCAACGACCTGGGTGCCCTGCACCATGCTGTCGGTCAGGCCCAGGGCCTGCGCCGTCCCAGGGACCCCGCCGCGCCGGCCCCCTTGATCGAGCCGCTCGGGCTGCACGTGCTGGTTGCCGAGGACAACGTCATCAACCAGTTGATCCTGCGCGACCAGCTCGAGGAGCTCGGCTGCAGCGTAACCTTGGTCAGCGATGGCGAGCAGGCCTTGCAAACCTGGCAGCGCGAGCATTTCGACCTGCTGCTGACCGACGTCAACATGCCCGGCATGAACGGCTACGAACTGACCCGGGCCCTGCGCCGGCTGGGCTGCACCCGCCCCATCGTCGGCGCCACTGCCAATGCCTTGCGCGGCGAGGAAGAACTGTGCCTGGCCGCCGGCATGGATCGCTGCCTGATCAAGCCCTTCAACCTGCAAGTCCTGTTCAACTGCCTGGCCCCGTATCGAGGTAGCCCTTGAAGACCTTTAACATCCTGATCGTCGAAGACCACCCCTTCCAGCATATGTACCTGCAACACTTGTTCAGCGAGCTTGGCAGCTTCAACCTGGAAGCGGCCCGGGATGGCCAGGAAGCGCTGGAGCGACTGCGCCAACGTGACTTCGACCTGGTCCTGACCGACCTGCTGATGCCCGGTATGGACGGTGTGCAGTTCATCCAGCACCTTGCCGGCCTGCGTCACAAGCCAGGCCTGGCGATCATGAGCGTGGCCTCGCGGCGCATGCTCATGGCGGCGAGCCTGGTGGCCAAGAACCTCGGCGTGGACGTGCTCGGGCTGATCTCCAAGCCGGTCGAACCCGCCGCGCTGCGCAGCCTGATCGACCAATTGCAGTTGCACCATCAGGCACCGGCCCAGGCGGCACCGGCCACGCCCGAGTTCGATCGCCAGACCCTGGTCGATGCCTTGAACAACCGCGCTTTCCAGGCCTGGTTCCAACCCAAGAAGTCCTTGCACAATGGTCGCATCGTCGCAGCCGAAGCCCTGGTGCGCTGGATGCACCCGGAGCAAGGGGTGTTGCTGCCAGGCGCCTTCCTGCCAACGATCAATGCCTACGGCCTGGAGGAAAGGCTGCTGTGGGTGATGCTCAAGCAAGCCATGGATGCCCAGGCGCGCTGGCGCGAACGGGGCTATGACATCCCGGTCTCGATCAACCTGCCGACCCACCTGCTGAACAGCCATGACCTGGCCGACCGGCTGCTGGAATTCGTCCTGCACCATCAAGGCGTGCCCGGCAAGCTGTGCTTCGAGCTGATGGAATGCTCCATTCCCGAAGAGCTGAGCAACTTCTATGCAGGCGCCTGCCGCTTGCGTATGAAAGGCTTCGGCCTGTCCCAGGACGACTTCGGCAAAGGCTACAGCTCGTACATGAGCCTGGTCTCGACGCCCTTCACTGAACTGAAGATAGACCGGGCGCTGGTGCAGCGTTGCGATGAAAGCGAGAGCCTGGCCTCGGCCTTGGCCAGTATCGTTGCCCTGGGTCGCAAGCTCGGGCTCACCGTGGTCGCCGAAGGGGTCGAGACGCATCAAGAGCTCGAAATGCTGCGCAAGGTCGACTGCAACCAGGTGCAGGGCTTTTTGATCTCCCATGCCGTGTCGGCGGAGCAGTTCCAGCGCCTGCTGCACAACGACGGTCCCCCGTCAGCCTACTGACCGGCTGTAACTCACAGCGCCGGCCGGGCATCAAAGGTAATATTCGTTGGGTATCGATGCCCCCACGCCCTTGCGGACCCTTGCATGAAACAGTACAACGCCCTGCTGGAAAACCTGGCCCGCAGCTCTCTGCGCCTGAACAAAGGCATGACCGTCCTGCTGGGCCTGGCGCTGCTGCTGGCCGGCTTCAGTCTCTGGTCGCTCGAGCGCCTGATCGACGAACACAGCGACACGGTCAGCATCCATTTCGCCCGGCTGATGGAGAATGTCCAGGAGCAGGAAACCTTCCTCGAGGCCCTCGTGCAACGCAGCGCCAAGGGGGAGCTGCTCGACTACCCACGTGCGCTCGAGCCGGCGCTGGCACCAATGCCCGAGGAAGGGCCGGACATCTACAAGGGCCAGATCTTTCCATTTTCCATGCCGTTCAGCCTCAAATTCGACCCGCACAACCTGGCTGACCGCGAAGTATCGGACATCTTTACCCTGGGGGCGAACTTGGCCAGCTTCTACAGCATGTTCTGGTCGGCCTCTCCGTACCGTTCGCCACAGGTGTTCCTGTTCTCGCCGGATGCCCGTTACGACATCACGGTTCCCGCCGCAGGACGCGGGCGGGGCAAGCTGGAGAATGAACCGTTCATCGATGTGATCAGGCAGGTCATTGCGCGCCAGCCTCAGGACAACGACTGGGGCCCAGGCAGCAGGATCGTCTGGCGCAGCTATGTCGAGCAGCCGGACCAGGCCTCCCCGCCACGCGTGCTGGCCTACGCCAACGTCCCCCTGCACTCGGGCAAGGCAGAAGGCCAAGCCACGCAAGTGGCGTCGCTGGTGGACCTGGCCCAGATCGATGATTTCGAACGCATCATGGACTGGACCGTGTATGACCACTTCAACCTCATTGCCCCATCCGGCGAGGTGCTGATCGGCGCGCCCACGCCCCTGAAGGGGGTGCATGAAGGCCTCAACATCAAGCCCGAAGGCCTGGTGTTCCGTCTCCACGAACAGGCCAACGGTGGCTGGAGTGCGATCTACACCGTGACCTACCGGCACTTCTTCCGTTACGCGTTCTGGTCACTGGCCAGCATCGCCGCCACGTTCCTGGTGCTCATCGGGCTGGGCCGGGTGGCCATCCGTTGGTATCAGCGCCAGGTCATCCTGCCTGCGCGCGCGGCCCACGAGGTCATCACCGAGAGCGAGGCCTTCAGCCGGGTGGTCATCGACACCGCCCCGACTGGCCTGTGCGTGGTCCGCAGCGCCGACAACGAGGTGCTGCTGGAGAACCAGCGGGCGCAGCAATGGCAGGGCACTCGCGAGCTGGTCAGTACCCTCGCCTCGGCAGTGGGCAACACCCGCAGTGGCGAGCACTACCTGCAGGTCGAAGGCCGCCACCTGCAGGTCGGTTTCGTGTCGACCCGCTACCACGGCGAAGACGTGCGCCTTTACGCATTCAACGACGTCACCCGCCACATCGAGGACGCCCAGGCGCTTGACGAAGCCCGGCGCGCCGCCGACGCCGCCAATACCGCCAAGACCCTGTTCCTGGCCACCATGAGCCACGAGATCCGCACCCCGCTGTACGGCGTGCTGGGCACCCTCGAGCTGCTTGGCCTGACGCACCTGGATACACGCCAGCAAGGCTACCTGCACACCATCCAGCGCTCCTCGGCAACCCTGTTCCAGCTGATCAGTGACGTGCTCGACGTGACCAAGATCGAATCCGGGCAGATGGCGCTCGAACCCGTGGCGTTCTGCCCGCTGGACATGCTCGAGGACACCGTGCGCACCTATCGCGCCTTCGCCGAGCGCAAAGGCCTGTTGCTATATGCCTGCCATGACGCCCGCCTGCCGACGCAGTTGGTGGGCGATCCGATACGCATCCGCCAGATCCTCAACAACCTGCTGAGCAACGCCATCAAGTTCACCGACACCGGCCGGGTGGTGCTGCGCACCCGCGTGCTGGAGCTCGACGACACCCAAGTGCGCCTGCAATGGCAGGTTGCTGATAGCGGCATTGGCATTTCCCAGGCGCAGCAGGCCAGGCTCTTCGAGCTGTTCTATCAGGTCGCCGACGCTTCCAGCGAGGGCGGTGCAGGCCTGGGCCTGCCGATCTGCGGCTGGCTGGCCGACATGATGGGTGGCCAGATCAAGGTGGTCAGTGAGCCGGGCCTGGGCAGCAGCTTCTCCCTCAACATCAGCCTGCCACTGGCCCAGGGGGCACTGAGCGACAGCCCAAGCGCAGTGCCCGACTCGACCCCGGTGTATGTGCGTGCGCCGATACCGGAGCTTGCCCAGCATGGCGTTGACTGGCTGCAGCGCCTGGGTATTGCCGCAACCCTGACGATTCCACCGCTGGAGAAGGACAACCACCAGGCCCTGCTGGTAGACCTGCTCGACTGCCCGGACGCTGGCACCTGGCATGGCCAGCGGATCTGCGCCAGCAGCGACGGCCCTGCGCCCGGCGCGTTCGTCGACGGCTGCTGGCGGGTAGACCTGCATGACGTGCGGGCCATTGCCCAGCTCATCGCGGTGGTGCGCCAGGGTGGGTCGCCCGATGACCAGAACACCGCGCAGCAGCAACGCGCCGCTTTGCGCCTGCATATCCTGGTGGCCGAGGACAATCCGATCAACCAGGCGATCCTGCAGGAGCAACTCGAGGCGCTGGGCTGCACCACGGTGGTCGCGGCCAACGGCGAACAGGCCATGCAACGCTGGCAGCCAGGCCTGTTCGACCTGGTCCTGACCGACGTAAACATGCCGTTGATGAATGGCTACGAACTAGCCAGGACCCTGCGCCAGCACGACGCCCGGTTGCCGATCATCGGCGTCACCGCCAATGCACTGCGCGAAGAAGGCCAGCGTTGCCTCGAGGTGGGCATGAATGCCTGGATGGTCAAACCGTTGAGTCTGCAGGCATTACGCAGCCATCTGGTCCGTCTGTGTCGGCCAGCACTGGCCGAAGCGCCCAGCCGTGCGCAAGCGGACAGCCTCAGCGCCTCAACCTCCGCTGCAGCCACCGATACTGTGCAAGTGTCCGACGCCATGCGCGCGCTGTTCATCAGCACCCTGCGCGAGGATATGCAGCAGTTGCGCCTGGCCCTTGAGCAAGGCGACCAGCGGCGCCTTGGCGAGCGTCTGCACAGCATCGCCGGCGCCCTCGGCGCGGTACAGGCCCGGCCTCTGGCCGAGCAGTGCTGCGCACTGGAGTCCGCGCTGGCCGACTCGCCGCTCGACGCGGCCCTGGCCGATAAGCTGTGGGGGGTACTGGACAGGCTCTCAGCAATACTCGATGCCCTCGCATAGAATCAACTTCAGCGCTGATAACGCATGGAAACAACCCTCCCATCCGCACCGGCTAACGGGTCGTCTTTTATGGAAAAACTCAAGGTCATCATCGCCGACGATCACCCCATCGTGCTGCTCGGCGTCCGGGAACTGGTCGAACGCGACCCACGCTTTAGCGTGGTCGGCGAAGCCGTCTGTTCGCAAGGGCTGATAGAGCTGCTCGAACGCCAACCCGTGGATATGGTCATCTCCGACTACAACATGCCGGCAGACTCACCCTACGGTGACGGCCTGAAACTGATCGACTATCTCAAACGTCACTATCCCGCCGTCCGCATCCTCGTGCTGACCATGATTTCCAACCCGCTGATCCTGACACGGCTGCAGGAACTAGGCGTGGACGGCGTGATCCAGAAGAGCCAGTTGCATGGTGAAATCGAAAAGGCCCTCAATGCCGTCGCTCGCAACAGCACCTACCGGGCGCCGGCACCGGCTAGGCAATCGGTGATCGCCTGTAACACCGCCATCGATCAACGGGTGGAAAACCTGTCACCCAAGGAATTCGAAATACTGCGCCTGTTTGTTGCCGGACAAAGTGTCAGTGAGATCGCCCGCAGCCAACATCGAAGTACCAAGACCATTAGTGCACAGAAAGTTTCCGCGATGCGCAAACTTGAAGTGAACAGCGACCAGGAACTGTTGGCCTACTGCTTGGCGAGTCATATCTTTAATTAACTAGCGAGCGTCATTGTCCGACCATTAAGATTCGTCTGATGGGCCAGAGAAACCACCTGACTTATTGTGAGCGTGCATTAAGTTGCAGCACTTACTCACTCTCATGTGGACATCAATATGAATAAATTTTCCCTGGCCGCCCTGACCCTCTCGCTCCTGACCGCTTCGGCCGGTGCACTGGCCGTCGAGGCCACCGGGCCAGTCACCGGTGGCAGCGGCAAGATTTCCTTCACCGGCGTGATCAACAATGACGCCTGCTCGGTCGATGGCGCCAACGCCGACCGCATGATCGCCGTGGACATGGGCAGCGTCTCGATCAAGGACATGGGCACCGCCGAGAACCCGACGGCAGGCCGCGTGACCGGCAAGGACTTCAACCTCAACGTCAACTGCAACCTCGGCACCAAGGTGGCGATGATCTTCGATGCCAACAGCGGCGGCTCGGGCCTGGTGACCGGCAAAAAGGTCCTGGCCCTGACCAAAGGCACCGGCACTGCCGCCAACGTTGGCATTGCCCTGCTCGACCCTAATGGCAACCTGATCGACCTCAGCTCGGCCGCCACCGCCAAGATCCAGAGCGACGTACACGGTACTGGAGCCGAGGGCGGCGACGCCACCCTGAGCTTCTCTGCGGCGTACGTAACCACTGGCGCCGCCGGCACTGCCACCGCCGGTCGTGGTGACGCCACCCTGCCGTTCATCCTGCAGTACGAGTAATCACTTCGCCACTGTTCCCTGCGCGAGGCTGACCAGCCTCGCCACTTCTTCGCCCCGCAAGGTACCCAACCATGTTGCGTCGTTCTCTGTATCCCGTTCTCGGGTTGCTGGGCATGCTCGTCGCCGCCCAGGCAGCTGCCAGCATCTCCCTGAGCGCTACGCGCGTCGTGTTCGACGGTGCGTACAAAGAAGCCAATGTCATCGTGCGCAATGGCAACCAGGAAGTCCTGGTGCAATCCTGGGTGGATGCCAGCGACAGCGCACAGGCGCCGTTCGCCATTACTCCACCGTTGGCCCGGGTATTGCCCAAGCAGGAACAACTGCTGCGCATTCTCTACGAAGGCCAGGGCCTGCCGACCGATCGCGAGTCGGTGGTCTGGCTCAATGTCCAGGAAATTCCGCAAGCCAGTACCAAGGCCAATACCTTGCAGTTGGCGGTGCGCCAACGTATCAAGATTTTCTTCCGCCCGGCCAACTTGCCCGGCAATGCCCTGCTGGCCCCCGAACAACTGGTCTGGCAATTGACCCAGCGCGCCGGGAAGCCACAACTGACCGTGAACAACCCCAGTCTGTATCACGTGTCGATGGCCGATATCGAACTTAAACGCGGAAAACAAACGGTGCTCAGCGCCGATTCGGCCATGATCGCCCCTGGCGAACAAAAGACATTCACCTCGGCATTATCCCAGATGGACGGCCCGCTGACGCTGACGTTCAAGAGCATCAACGACTATGGCGCCCAACATGGATATTCCTTGCGTTTGAACACTGCCCAGCCGGGTAGCGCCAAGCCTGCCGAACCCGCCATCACCTTGTGAAATCGTAGCCCCCACCTCGTGCCCTGGTCGCGTGCGGCCTCCCCGTGCCCAGCCCGTGCCGGGATATGAAATAGGTTTCTGGTATGTCTCTGTCCATCGCCCCCCACCCCGTCGAGGGAGCCGATGCAGGCGCGCACGCGTTCAGTGGCGGCACGCTTCGTCCGGCCTGGAAGCTCAACGCCCTGTCATTGGTCATCTGCTCCGCGCTGCCCAGCCTTGCAACGGCGCAGGACGCCGCCCACCTGCAGGGTTTCAACACCACCTTTCTACAGGGCGCGCAATCGGCGGTCGACCTGCAAATGCTGCTGTCGGCCAACAGCGTGCTGCCGGGCAACTATCGGGTAGACCTGTACAGCAACGAAGTGCTGGTAGGCCGGCGTGACATCGAATTCAACCGCAACCCACAGACTGGTCGGGTGGAGCCCTGCCTGACCCTGGAACTGCTCGAGCAGTTGGGCATCGACATGGACAAGCTCAAGGCACAGGGGCGCCTGGATACCGCCCTGGCCTGCCACGACCTGGCCGCACTGATCGACCAGGCCAGCCTGAGCTACGACTCGGGTCACCTGCGCCTGTCCGCCAGCATCCCGCAGGTCGCCATGAAACGCGGCCTGCGCGGCTACGTCGACCCACAACTGTGGGACGCAGGGGTGTCTGCAGCGTTCGTGAACTATCAGTTCAACACCAACCGCAGCGCCGGCGATGCCGAGACCCGCATCGCCAACAACCTGAGCCTGCGCAACGGCATCAACCTGGGCAGCTGGCGCTTGCGCAACGAGTCGAACTTCAGCAGCGGCACCGGGCAGCCGGACACCTTCAAGAGCAACCGCAGCTATGTGCAGCACGACCTGACCGCGCTCAAAGGCCAGTTCAGCGCCGGTGACATTTTCAGCGACACCGACCTGTTCGACAGCGTGCGCTATCGGGGCCTGAAGCTGGCTTCGGACGAAGGCATGCGCGCCGACAGCGAGCGCGGCTACGCACCCGTGGTGCGTGGCGTGGCGCAGACCAGCGCCAGGGTCGAGATTCGCCAGAACAACTACGTACTCTACACCGCCAACGTACCGCCCGGCCCGTTCGAGATCAGCGACATCTACCCCAGCGGCTCCAATGGCGACCTGGAAGTCACCATCATCGAGGCCGACGGCCGTCGGCGGGTCACCGTGCAGGCCTTCTCCAGCCTGCCGCTCATGGTCCGTGGCGGTCAGGTCAAGTACAGCCTGTCCGCCGGGCGCTACAACAGCAACACGCAGGGCCTGGCCGCGCCGCAGATGCTCAGTACAACGCTGGCTTACGGCCTGACCAACACCGTGACTGGCGTCGTTGGCCTGCAAGCCACGCAAGACTATAAGGCAATGGCCGTGGGCAGCGGCCTGAACACACTGCTGGGCGCCTTCTCGCTCGATGTCACCCACTCCTCGAGCAAGGCCCAGGGCCAGACCACTCAAGGCAACAGCCTGCGGGCGCTATACGCCAAGACGTTCACCGGCACCGACACCAACTTTACCCTGGCCGCCTACCGCTATTCCACCGAGGGCTTCCGCACCCTCACCCAGCATGTCGAGGACCTGAGCGCCAACGCGATCAAGCGCAGTGGCAACTCCAAGACCCGCACCGACCTGACCATCAACCAGAGCCTGGGCCGCAACCGCGCGTTCGGCAGCCTGTACCTGACGGCCACCGACCAGCGCTACTGGAACCGCGGCGGTTCGCAGAGCCTGACCGCCGGATACAGCAACAACTGGGGCGAGATCTCCTACAACCTCGACGTCAGCCGCACCAAGGAGCTGGGGACCTCAGGCCCTTCGGGGCAAGATACCCAGCTCAACCTGTCGGTGTCGTTCCCGCTAGGCAGCCGCGCCCGCGCACCGCGGGCGTTCGTCACCACCAGTACGCAGAAGGGCAACGACACCACCCAGGCCGGCATCAACGGCTACCTGTCAGAGACCAGCGACACCTTCTACTCGATCCAGGGCGGCCACAGCCGCGCCAGCGGCAGCTCGGCATCGGCCAACCTGAACACCCGCACCTCGGTCGCCGACATCAGCCTGGGCTATAGCCAGGGGCGCGGCTACGACTCGCAGAACCTGAACATTGCCGGCGCCGTGGTAGCCCACCAGGGCGGTATCAACCTCGGCCAGACGCTCAGCGAAACCTTCGCCCTGGCCGAAGTGCCGGGCGTTAAGGGCGCAAAGATCAGCAGCTATAGCGGTGTGGAGACCGGGCGCAATGGCTATGCGGTGATCCCCAACGCCCAGCCCTATCGGGTCAACTGGATCAGCCTGGACACCCGTGACCTGGGGGGCGACATCGAGATCGACAACGCCACCCAGCAACTGGTGCCTCGCCGCGGCGCCGTGGTGCTTGCCCGCTATACCGGCAAGAGCGGGCGTCGGGTGCAGTTCGAGCTGTTCGACGAGCGCGGTCAACTGATACCGTTCGGGGCCTCGGTCGAGGACGCCGCGGGCCAGCAACTGGCAATTTCCGACCCGAGCGGCAAGGCGTTGTTACTACTGGAACAGGACCAGGGCAGCCTGACCATCAAGTGGGGTGAGCGCCAGTGTTCGGCACCTTACAACCTTCCGGAACGGGACAAGGCAGTTAACTATGAACGTCAGCGCCTGGCTTGCCGGCCGTGACACCAGGACTTGTCTGCAGAGAATGCTCATAAGCGCCCGGTAGCTTTGGTATGATCAAACGCGAATCTGCAAGAAGGCAGCGCAACAAGGATTCCGATGCTGATGAATAGGGCCGCACCATGTCCTTGATTTCCTGCATGGCCACTCCACTTTTAGCGAATACCCACGCTTGATGCGAAAACTCCTGGCAAGCGCCCTGGCGCTGGTGATGATCGCCGCCGTCTGCGGCTACGGTTTCTGGACCCAACAGCGCCCGGAAGGCCACTACCTGTCCGACCTGCGCATCGAACTGGCGCTTAACCATGGCGTACCGGGCGAGCACGGCAACCTGCTCGGTGTCGAACCACTGCTGTTCCCAGGCGACTATCAGAACTTGCAACGCTTGCACCGCAAGCTCGCCGCTTATCTGGAGCAAGCCCGTGCCCAGGGGCTGGTGGGGCCGCGCACCGTGGTGGTGCTGCCGGAGCATATCGGTACCTGGCTGTGGGCGCGTGGTGAGAAGAACGAGCTGTACCAGGTCAGCCACAGCCGCGAGGCCCTGCAATGGCTGGAACTGAGCAACCCGCTTCGCTACGGCCTCGCGGTTCTTGGCGCTGAGGGCGACGACTGGCGTGCCGATGCGCACTTGCGCATGAAGGCCGAGCAAATGGCCACAGACTACCAGCAACTGTTTGGCGGCCTGGCAAAGGAATTTGGCGTCACCCTGGTGGCCGGCTCGATCGTGCTGCCCGAACCCTATGTGAAACAGGGCGTGCTGCATGCCGGCCGTGGCCCACTGTTCAACAGCAGTGTGGTGTTTGCCGGCGATGGCTCGCTGCTGGGCGAGCCGCAGCGTCAGCAATATCCCGACAGTGAAATGCGCCGCTACGTCCACGGCGGCCGCCAGCACCCGCTGCAGGTCGTGCAGACCCCGGCCGGGCGCTTGGGGGTGCTGGTAGGCAGCGACAGCTGGTACCCGGACAACCACCGACAACTGACTGAACAAGCCGTACAACTGGTCGCCAACCCGGCGTTTCTCAGTGGCAAGGGCAGCTGGCAAGCACCCTGGCGGGGAAATCGCCACCAGGATGCCAGCGCCGGGCTGGCACTGCAGCGCGGCGAAGTCAGTGAACAGGCGGCCTGGCAACGCCTGACCGAAGTGGCCGGAGCCGGCATCAGCAGCATGAGCGTGTTCATGCGCGGGCAGTTCTGGGAACAGGGCAGCGATGGCCAGGGCTTTGCTCATCAGTCGGGAGCGTTGCTCGCCGCCCCCCCCAGCCCGGGTGCCCGCCTGCTGAATGTGTGGCTGTAAGCCCATGGCCCGCCCCCGCGTGCGTCTGGGCGAACTGTCGGTTGGTTTTGTCCAGCCTTTGAGCGAAGCCCTGCGCGAACTGGGCCACGACCCTGAACCTTTGCTGCGCCGCTACGGCCTGGATGCGACACGGCTGAGCGAGGCCGGCGCACGCCTGTCCATCCCCCGCTACATGCACCTGGGACACGCCGCTATCGAAATGAGCGGTGAGGCCGCTTTAGGTCTGCGCATAGGGCGCCTGAGCCGGTTGGCACATACAGGTCTGGCCGGGGTCACTGCGGCCCAGGCCCCCACTCTCGGCGAGGCCGCGCGCACCCTGCTGCGTTTCGAGCCGCTTTACGCGGCCAACTACCGTGGCCATTCCAGCTTTCAGGAAGATGACCAGGGCGCCTGGCTGCGTTTCTACTCCATCAGCCCATATAACGACTACAACCGCTTTGTGGTCGACTCACTGCTGGCCGGGTGGCTGGCCCAATTGGCCGACCTTGCCGGCACCCCGGTGCAGGCCGAACGCCTGGACATCGAGTTTGCCGCGCCCTCCTATGCCGCGCGCTATCAACCACTCTGCAGCACACCTGTGCAGTTCGCCGCGGACGGCAATCAGCTGCGCCTGAGCCGCGCCACCTTGCAACTGGCCAACCCCGGGCATTGCCCGAGTACCTGGCAGCACCTGTTGCAGCTGTGCGAAGCAGAGTTGCTGCAGCGCACGCGGGTGCGCAGCCTGGGTGAGCGCATTACTCACCTGCTGGGCCCGCTGCTCAATGGCGGCCGTGAACCGGACCTGGAAGAAGTGGCGCTGCACTTGCAACTGCCAAGCTGGACCTTGCGCCGCAAGCTCGCCGAGGAAGGCACGCGTTTTCGCGACCTGCTCAACGAAACCCGGCGCGACCTGGCCGAGACCTACATCCGTGACACGGCGCTGGCCTTTGGCGAGATTGCCTATCTGTTGGGGTTTGCTTCGGCCGAGGCCTTCCAGCGCGCATTCAAGCGCTGGACAGGCCTCACGCCGGGGGAGTTCCGCCGCAGCCAGCGGCAGCCGGGCTAGAGTTCGGTGGCGTCGTCGGCCGGTTCCGGGGTGTCCAGTTCGTAAGCCTGGGTTTCGAGTAGTTCTTCCTGGTATTCATCCATTGCCCTGCGTCCTCTTTGCTCATTTTGCCTTTGTAGGTATCGCCTTCAGCCTAAGCAGGTGGGATGAAGGGATGATGACAAGCTTATGATCCGGTACTTAGGCTCTGTACCATTTCCAGAGTAGACGGTTCTGAGGCGGTGGAGAAAGCAGCACCAGCCCATCATTGAACGCATTCCACCAAACGTGGCAAAGCCAACCGATGTTCAACTATCAGGTACGCCATGCTTCAACTACGCGCTTCGTCAGAAAGTCCGGACTGGCCATCCGCGATGGCCAGAACCTGAAACAGGATAGATGTTCACGTTAAAGTTGTGTGGCCGCTCAGCGAGTCAAGCCGGAGCGCTCAGTCCTTGCTTGCGTAGACCCGGTCGGCAAATCTGGAAATCGCATCAGCCATTTCCTTCGGTCGCTCAGGGGCCAACGCATGGCCCGCGCCGGCAATTACCTGATGTTCAACGCGATCACCCAACATGGATTTGAGGATATCGGGAATTACCACGGCGTCCTTTTCAGCCTGAAGGTCCAGAATGGGCACCGTGTCTCCGGCAGACCAGTAACTTTCAACGGGCGTGGTATCCCGGGCGTGATCCTGAGCCACATGGGTTTTGTCATACCAGCCTGTCAGCCAGGCCCGTGCATCATTACCAGGGGCGAAGAATGCCAGTTCAAGGTACTTGAGACGCTGAGCTTCAGGCAAAGCATAATTCCCCGCCCCCTTGATGGCCTCAACCATCCTGCCGTAGGGCTTCTCCGACGATCCCGGAGGCAACTTGCCAATAGATGCGGCAGCCAATACAACGCCTTTCACAAGATCTGGGCGATCAACCGCCAGGACCCGGGCTGGCTGACTTCCCCAGGCGTGACCGACGACAATTGCAGGCCCGGTGTGCGCTTTGTCCATCACCAGCGCAACATCGGCAGCAAAGTCGTGCAACGTCGGCGTGTTCATGGGAGCCCGGCTCCCATTGACACCCCGCGGCTCAGGCCGAATGACGCGGTAACCATCATCAGCCAAGTAACTGGCTACCTGATCGTAGTCGTGAGCGCCACGGCCCTTGGACGGCAGGATCACGATGGTTTTTCCAGAGCCCTGGACCAACGCCTCAATGTGGACATCGCCCTTGCTGGCAGTCAGGACGGATACGTCATTCCTGGCGTGGGCAAATTGGCTAGCCAAGCAAAAACCTAACAGCGTCAGTGAAGTCGCAAAGTATGTAGAACGCATGGTCTATACCTCTTGTTTTTATCTGAGATGCGGAGGCTGATACCTTCCTCGCTGACAGCAGACTATGCATTTAACAAACCTTGACAAATACCGTGTATCGATAGCTACTCATGAATATTGAGCATGGCTCTTTTTCAGCACGCCTTGACGGTGAAATACCCGTTCAGGCACTAGGCTCTGTACGAAAAGTCTTGAGACGCAGGTCAGGCAAGGCGAAAACAGCCGAGGAAGCGGAGTGTACTGGAGTACATGAGCATTCCGAGGCTGTTTTCAACGCAGCATGAACAAGTATCAAGGCTTTTCGTACAGAGCCTAGAGGTCTGATACCGAGCGTGCACAGGTACGAACACGTCCTTCACTGCGCCAGCCAGTGGGTTGCCTCTTTCCAGGCACCCGCCGTAACCAATTCCTCCAGGGCCTCTAGCAAGATTTTTTCATAGCTCAAGGCCAGACGAGAGCTGCGTCGCTCGCGTAGTCTGGTCAAGGAGACGGTTGAACGGATACCAGGCCTTTCAATTGCATGACCTACCAACGCACGACTGTTCATGTCGTCCTGAACAGCCGCATGCGCGAGAATCGAGTAGCCAAGCCCCTCAGCGACCAGCCGCTTGGTCAGGCTAACGCTATCAACCTCAAGCACGACATTCAGGCGAACCGCATTTTGCGCGGCGACCTGCTCCACCAGGCGACGGTTGCTATGCGGCAAACCTGGCAAAATCAAAGGAAAATCGCCAAGCGCAGTCAGGCGAACGTTACGCGGAACCTCGCCGGGTGGGCCAACCAGCACCATCCGTTCGCTGAACAATGGCCGTACATCAAATGCCTCGACCAACGGTTGGTTGTAAACAACCGCCACATCGATGCGGCCCTCCAGCAACCATTCCTGAAGCGATGTGCTGAGGCCCTCGAGCGCGTGCAGCGACGCCTTTGGCCATCGTTCCTTGAATTTCCGAATCAGTTGAGGGCCGACAATCGATCCAATCGCCGGGGGTAGGCCTATCGCCAGATGCCCCCGCTCCTCGTCCGCGGTATGGCGCACATGGTCTGCAGTGTCTTCCATATAGCGCAGCATGACCTCTGCGCGCTCCAGCAAACGAGAGCCTGCTGCCGTCAGTTCCACACCTCTCCCATGCCGAGTGAAAAGCTCGACCTGCAGTTGCTCCTCCAGCTTTGCAATCTGTCGACTGAGCGCCGGCTGGGCGATGAATAACTCCCTCGCAGCACGGCTGAATCCGCCGCATTGGGCAACCTTGACGAAGGAACGAAGCTCACGGATATCCATCTACCACCCCATGCTTAACTGGCATAGCTTTTTATCAAAATAAGGTTTTTGCACCGGTTACGCCAGATCTCTATGCTCACATCCAATAGCTATGCCAGTGGAATTGGCCATCCCGGCATGCGAACCACAAGAACAATGACGCCCATTCCGTGGGCGAGGAATTACCATGAACCAGTTGAAGAAACTCCACGTACAAGTGCTGATAGCACTTGTCGCTGCCGTCATCCTCGGTTTCGCCGCCCCCACATGGGCCACTGCCATGAAACCGCTCGGCCAAGCCTTCATCGCCCTTTTGAAAATGATGCTGGCTCCCATCGTCTTCGTGACGCTGGTGCATGGCCTCACCCACGTTCAAGACATGCGTAAGCTCGGCCGACTTGGGGTGAAATCGCTTCTCTATTTCGAGGTCGTCAGCACCATCGCGATGCTCGTAGGCTTCGTATTGGTGAACGTCATCGAGCCAGGCGTAGGTCTGCATGCAACCGGGATGAATGAGTCCTCGGCCGCCATCAAGGCAACAGCCGCAGCAGGTGAAGTCTCGGTCATCACCTATCTGCTCAGCTTGATCCCGCACACCCTTGTAGATGCCTTCGCCAAAGGCGACATCATCCAGGTCCTGCTGATCTCAGTCCTGGCCGGTATCGCTATCAATCGTACGTGCGGTCCTGAGTCCGTAGCCGTGCGTGCAATTGACGAGGCTCAAACCATCCTCTTCAAGATGCTCAGCTTCATCATGAAGCTGGCCCCCCTTGGCGCATTCGGCGCAATGGCCGCCGCTATCGGTAGCTACGGTGGCGACACCCTGCTCTATCTTCTCAAGCTCATCGCCGTCTACTACGCCGCCTCGCTCCTGTTCGTATTCGGTGTGCTCGGCACCATCAGCTGGTCGGTTGGCTTGCCATTCATGACCGTGCTGCGGTTGATCCGCGACGAGATTCTGCTCGTCTTCGGTACTGCGTCCGGCGAGGTCGCCTTCCCGCGCCTTATCGAGAAACTGAAGCGCACAGGCTGTGATGAAGTCGTCGTTGGTTTCGTACTACCGGCCGGCTACAGCTTCAACCTGGACGGCACCGCCATCTACATGGCGATCGCCATCGGTTTCATTGCACAGGCAACGGACACGCCGTTCTCGCTGTGGCAACAAGCCGGCCTGCTGGCAATTCTTAGTATTACCTCCAAAGGCGGTACCACCGTCGCAGGTGGTGCGTTCATCAAGCTGGCTGCCACCCTGCAATCCGTTCAGACCCTGCCCCTTAGCGGCCTGGGCCTTCTTTTCGGTATCGATCGAATCATGGCCACCGCCACCGCACTGACCAACATCGTCGGCAACACGATCGCCGTATTCGCCATTGCCCGCTGGGAAGGCGCGTTTGACCCAGAGGCATTCGAACGTGAAACGGGTCGTGCACCTGGCCGCAGCCTGCTGCGCCCATCGGATGTCAGTGCAGCTCAAGTCGTGGCGCCGGATACCGCCTCCAAGGGCCAGTCTCACGCTCAATCGCAAACTCAGCACTCGTAACAGGAATGGCCATGAATCGCTTGCCTCCCATCGATCCGCAACAACTGAATGATGCACAGCGCGTTGTCTTCGACCGCATTGCAAACGGTCCAAGGAAAGGCGTACGTGGCCCGCTGGCCATCTGGCTCCATCGGCCAGAACTGGCTGAGTGCGCCCAGGCGCTTGGACGCTACTGCCGCTATGACAGCTGCCTGGAGCCACGCCTTTCCGAATTGGCGATCCTGCTGATGGGACGTCACTGGCTTGCGGAATATGAGTGGGCGGCACACAAGCCCTTCGCCCTCGAAGCAGGGCTGACACTGGAGATCATCGACGCAATCCGCGACGGTGAAGAACCGAACTTCAACAAAGCCGATGAAGCATTGGTGTATCGCTTCATTCGTGAGCTCCACGATAGCCGCAGTGTTAGCGACGGCCTCTACAAAGAGTTCACCGAGCTGCTGGGCAACGATGCCGCCGTGGATCTCGTTGGCATTGCCGGCTACTACACGCTTATTTCCATGACCATCAAGGTATTCGAAGTGCCGCCACCGGCTGGCGTTGCGCCCGAACTGCCTACCACGTTGAATTGAGGATTACCCCATGACTGAAGTTATTCCAACCAGCGATCGCTTGAAAGGCAAGGTCGCGATTGTCACCGGCGCAGGTTGTGTGGGTGCCGGCTGGGGTAATGGCCGTGCTGTAGCTGTACTGTTTGCCCTTGCCGGTGCCAAGGTTTTCGCAGTCGATCGCGACCTCGGGGCCATGGAGGAAACACTGGGCCGGATTCGTGAAGCCGGTGGTGACGTCACCCCGTATGCCTGCGACGTCACTGACAGCGCGGCAGTGGCTGCCATGGTAGAGGCGTGTACGAAAGCCTACGGCACTGTCGATATCCTGGTGAACAACGTCGGCGGCTCGGCTGCGGGTGGTGCAGTAGCGCTGCCAGAGGACAAGTTCGACGCTCAGATCGCCCTGAATCTCAAAAGTGTGTATCTGACCTGCAAACACGTTATCCCGGTGATGGAAGCTCAAGGCAGCGGTTCGATCATCAACACTGCTTCGACTTCGGGTATCCGCTTCACCGGTTCTGCGCAAGTTGCCTACGCCGCGAGCAAAGCCGGTGTCATCCAGCTGGGCCGTGTGACGGCTGTTGAGTACGCGCCAAAAGGAATTCGCGTCAACACCGTGGTACCCGGGCAGCTTCACACCCCTATGGTCGAGGTCCGTCTCGCAGGGCAGCGTACCGGCGGTGACGTAAACAAACTGCTCGACTCCCGCTTGGCTCGCATCCCACTGGGCTTCATGGGCGATGGTCGTGATACCGCTTACGCAGCACTGTACCTGGCCAGTGATGAGTCGCGTTTCGTGACAGGTACCGAAATCGTCGTCGACGGCGGCATGACCGTCCGCTGCGGCTGATTCAAAAGGGGCCGGCCAGGCCCCCGTCCTCCGACAAACAACAAGAGCAAGTCAGCATGGACGATCAACTCCACGTTCAGGCGTCGCGCCGCCTGTTCATCAAGCAAACAGCGATCGCTGCCGCAGGTATCCCCCTGCTCGGCGGAGCAATCGGCCAGACAATTGGAGCCACCGTGTCCAGTCCAATCACTGCGTCCGGGATGTGGGATTGCCACACCCATATTTACGGCCCCTGGGATCGTTTCCCGCTTCCAGCCAACGCCGCATACACCCCGGAACCCGCCCCCTTTTCCGATCTCCTGGCATTGCATCAACGCTTGGGCATCGAGCATGGCGTCCTGGTTCAAGCTGCGCCTTATGGTACTGATCACACCGCTATCCTGGCCGCAATCGCTGAAAGCGGCGGGCGCTACCGCGGCGTCGGTCTGATCGACGAAACCACCACCGATGCGCAACTCCAAGTTCTGCACGACGGCGGGCTACGTGGCATCCGTTTCAATCTGATGGGACACTTGCCCGGTGCACGGGACCCTCAAAAACTGCGGCAGCTCGCCGAGCAGATTGCTCCATTCGGGTGGCATGTGCTGGTACACGGAGAGCTGCGCAACTTGCTGCCGTTCCTGGACCAGTGGAAGGACCTGAAGACACCACTGGTCATTGACCACATGGCACGCCCAGACTTCACGAACCCCCTCGATCGAGAGGCGCTTGCTGCTCTGAAGACGCATCTTGGGCATTCGGACCGCTGGATCAAACTTTCCGGCATCGATCGCGCGATGCAGGGCCAGCCTGGCCCATGGCCGCAAGCATTGGATTACGTTCGGGAGTTTCTCGAATTCGCTCCCGAGCGGGCGATTTGGGGGTCTGACTGGCCGCATCCAAACATCAAGGGTGCTCCTCCGGATGACCGTCAACTGCTCGACTTCCTTCAACAGGTATGCGACAGCCAGACGCTGAGGCAGGCCGTACTGGTCGACAACCCGGCCCGCTTGTACCGCTAAGCATTCCCCGCCTGAACACACTGACGGAAACGAACAATGGACGATAGAGATTGGCGTCCAAGCACCCGTGTGCCAGATCCGGCCGTACGGGAGCTTGAACCACGTTTTGCCCATTACCGCCTTACCCACGCAAAGGTAGAACGCCTGGGTGGCGGAATGCGATGGGCCGAGGGGCCGGCCTGGTTCGCAGATGGCCGGTACGTGCTCCTCACAGACCTGCCCAACGACCGCATCATGCGGTGGGATGAGGCCACGGGTGTCATGGGAGTGTTTCGCCAACCGGCCAACCAGGCCAATGGCATGACACGTGATCGGCAAGGCCGTCTCCTCGTATGTGAACACGGTGGACGACGTGTCACGCGCACGGAATACGACGGCTGCATCACTGTTCTGGCGAGCCACTTCGATGGTAAACCGCTCAACTCCCCGAACGACATCGTGGTGAAGTCGGATGACAGCATCTGGTTCACCGACCCGCCCTTCGGTTTGGTCAGCGATTACATGGGGCGTCAGGGCGAAGCAGAGCTGCCGGCTAACGTGTACTGCCTGACCCCGGACGGAACGCTTCACTGCGTTGCAGAAGATGTTGAAGGCCCCAATGGGCTCGCGTTCTCGCCTGACGAGAAGACCCTCTACCTGGTCGAGTCAAGAGCTCGTCCACGCCGCATCGTTGCGTACAGCGTCGATGATCAGCACCAGCTCAGCGAGCGCAGAGCGCTCATCGATGCAGGCACTGGCCTGCCGGACGGGATACGCGTCGACGTCGATGGAAACCTGTGGTGTGGCTGGGGCGCCCCTGAACCAGGCCTGGATGGCGTCCGAGTTTTCGCGCCTGACGGTACTCCCATTGGACACATCGATCTGCCTGAGCGATGCGCCAACCTCTGCTTTGGTGGCCCGCGGCGTAATCGCCTGCTAATGGCCTCCACAACCTCGTTGTACTCGCTGTTCGTCAACACTCGCGGCGCCTGAAGGGCGCCCTTCCGAAGGTAGCTATATGAAAAAAACAAGATCTGCTCCGCTATTGCTCTCGACTGGCCTAGCAAGCCTTCTGACCCTTTCTGCCGGCGTTGAGGCATCCGAACTCAAGATAATCGCGAGCGGCGCGTTGAAAGGGGCTATGGCCCACTTGCAACCGGCGTACGAAAAAGCCAGTGGCAACACACTCAGTATCAGCTGGGGACCTTCGTTGGGAGACTCCCCTGACTCCATACCGCAGAGAATCAGGCACAAGGAACCTATGGACCTGGCCATCATGGCCAGCGAGACCCTGGACCTGCTTGGCCCGACCGGGGCTTTCGACATGGCAACTCGCAAGGAAATCGCTGACTCCCGAATCGGCGTAGGCGTGCCAAAAGGCCATCCACATCTGGATGTGTCCACGGTACCAGCCCTGCGTGCCGCGCTGCTGAGCTCGGACAAGATCGCATATTCCCAAGGCACCAGCGGTGTCTACATCCGCACAGAGCTGTTTGCACGCTTGGGCATCACCGATCTCGTCAAGCACAAAACCGTTGAAATCCAGGGCAAAGAACTGGTGGGCACTGCGCTTGCCCGTGGCGAAGCGGATATCGGCATGCAGCAGATCAGCGAACTGAAGGTGACCCCTGGTGTGGATTACCTGGGCCCCCTCCCCGAAGAAGTGCAGAAGGTCAGCCGCTTCCATGCAGCCGTGGCCAGCACCACCGACAACGCCAAAGTTGCACGTGAGTTCATCGCGTACCTCAAAAGCACCGAAGCGCACACGTTGCTTGAGGAAAGCGGTCTAGAGCCTGCCCACATCCAAACTGCCCAAGGAAAATAAAAAATGAAAACGCTATCTCGCTTCATCATGGGTACATCCCTGACACTGGCAGCGTCTTTCGCGACAGCTAGTACTCCTGCCGCAATACATGCGGTGCAGCAGGAAATCGTGCGTTACGACAATGTGCAAATCGAGGTCAACGCCCAAGGCAAAGGACCGATCATCGTGATGCTTCCCTCGCTGGGGCGCTCGGGTCGTGACTATGACCAGGTGGCAAATTACCTGCAGCAAGATGGCTTCAGGGTCGTCCGCCCGGAACCACGCGGTATCGGCCAAAGCAAAGGCCCGATGGACAGGTTGTCCATCCATGACTTTGCCCGAGATATCGCGGCAGTGGTCGAACACGAGAAACAAGGCCCTGTGGTGGTCGTAGGCCACGCCTGGGGCAACTTCCCGGCTCGGCAACTGGCGGCCGACAGGCCCGACCTAGTGCGTGGCGTGGTGCTCGCAGCCGCCTCTGCAGGCAAGGTCCCACCAGGGTCGACAGAGAAACCCATCAACGCTGAAATGCGCCAGGCCATCGATGGCGCCGGTGACATGTCCCTCTCCGAAGAACAGCGCTTGGTCTATCTGCGCAAAGCCTTCTTCGCCCCAGGCAACGACCCACGGGTATGGCTCGGCGGGTGGCACGACAAAACCCATGACGCTCAGTCCCACGCTCGCAATACCACCCCGGTAGACGACTACTTCGCCGCCGGCAAGGCTCCGATCCTGGACCTGCAGGGTGAGTCCGACACAGTTGCCCCACGCCGGTTCTCGGGCGTGCTGCACAGCATGCTGGGCGATCGGGTTCAGGTTGTGGTGCTCAAGAACGCAGGGCATGCGATGGCACCTGAGCAACCCAAGGCTATGGCCGACGCCATTGCGAGTTTTGCCAAAGCCCAGTACGCGCATTGATGGAAACCAGGACGGGAGCCGCTAAGCGCCCGTCCTGGTCTACACATACAGGTTTCACTGACCCTGTCCGACCGACGACGTCACGGTACCTGCGTGAAGTCATTCAAAGTCCGGCGCAGGTTGCGAAAACCTCTTCATTTTGAAAAGTTAACACCGGGCTTGGCGCGCTCATCGACGCTTAACGAAAAGACATCAGGCCGCGAATAATGGCCAACCACATCGAAATCGTAGCGAGCACGCACCAGCTCATCGATGTCGATATCTGCAGTCAGCAACCCTTCTTCCCCGCGCAGCGGACCCGCCAGCACATCACCCAGCGGCCCAACGATGACACTATTGCCCTGAATCAGCGGACGTTCCGGATCCCAGGCTGGTACCTCGATACCCAGTTCGCGTGGCGATTTCTGCACCTGGCAGGCACTGACCAGAAACATCCGCCCCTCATGAGCGATATGTCGCATGCTGGCCAGCCAGACGTCACGTTCATCGACTGTCGGTGCGCACCATACTTGTACGCCTTTTGCGTACATCGCAGTGCGTAACAGCGGCATGTGGTTCTCCCAGCAGATCGCTGTGCCGAGCTTGCCTGCTGGCGAATCGACCACAGGCAAGGTCGAGCCGTCACCCTGCCCCCAGATGAGTCGCTCGGTACCCGTTGGCATCAGCTTGCGGTGCTTGCCGATAAGTCCACCATCGGGCGAAAAAAACAGTGCGCTGCAGAAAAGTGTATTGCCGGAACGTTCGATCACTCCGACAACCAGATGCGCCCCCGTCCGTTCGGACAAGGCAGCGAGCTCTTCCGTCTCAGCACCGGGCACATCGATGGCATTCTCGAAATATGCCTGGAATGTCTCGCGCCCCTCCGGCAGGCGATATCCCAGGAAAGTGCCGAATGTCTGTCCTTTCGGGTAACCGCCAAGAATCGCCTCGGGCAATACGACCAGTTTCGCCCCGCTCGACCTTATCGCTTCCTCGTAGCCTAGGATGGATTTCAAGGTCTCGGACTTTCCGAGTGGATGGGAACCTATTTGCAGCGCCGCAACGGTCGTACGGGACATGGTGAGATCTCGTGTGGGTTGACTGACTGCCATGTTCAATCTCATGCCGTTATTGAGCAACATTGCGCAGCCAGGATCTGATATTAATGGAATTCATATCGCACGAAGATTGCGTGTCGTTGCCTCTTTGCCTGAAAAGGTCCTCTCATTCATGAACAAGCTGGACATCGCCTCCATGGACCTCAACCTCTTCAAGGTTTTCGAAGCGTTGTATGAAGAAGGCGGTGCAGGCCGCGCCGCCATTCGGCTAGGTCTCACCCAGTCAGCTGTGAGCGCTGCGCTGTCCAGGCTAAGAGTGGTGTTCAGCGACCACTTGTTCGAGCGAACAGGGCGCGGCCTCAGACCCACTGCAAAAAGCGAAGAATTGCGCCCTATCGTAGCCGCCGCCCTGGACAAATGTCGGCAAGGTTTGATGCTGGCACTCCATGACCATAAGGCTATCTATGGGCGCACCATTGCACTGGGCATGTCGGATGACTTCGAACTGGCAATTGGCAGGCTGTTGATCAACAAAGTGAGCGAGGAAGCGCCTGGCATCCGCCTGGTGTTCAAGCAAACCCACAGCTTGCTGACAAGCGACGCGTTGATGAACCGGCAGTTTGACCTGGCCTTGACGTCGGGAGCCGTTGCGTCGAAAACGCTGGGGCGTCTGGCGCTTGCGACGGGTGATTACACTTGCCTTATGGCATCCCATGCTGTCAGCACTGAGCTGACACCCGAGGTTTACCTTGAAAAGCGCCACATTCTGGTTTCTTCGGGGGGCTATGTTGGCGTGGTTGACGAAGTGCTGGCGGCACAGTCACAGCATCGCACGGTCGAGGCCTCAACGACCCATTTCGCTGCACTCCCTGCGCTGTTGCAACACAGTGACTGCGTAGCGACCTTGCCGACGCATGCTGCCAAGGCATTGGCAAGTTTCAGCAGCGTCGAATGCCACCCTTGCCCGATCAGCTTACCGCGCTACTCCATAGAGTTGGGATGGCGAATTGATAATGCTCGAGATCCTGCGATTCGCCTGGTCATAACCTTGATTCGCGACGTCATTGCCCAATTGCCTGGCGTCGTGATCGCGGGCTGACCCAACGGGCAGCGCCGCATCAGAGCTCTGCATACGTAATAGGGTCGGCGCAGCCAATCGACGTGCCCGCCGCTGTCGAAGAGCGCTTCGCCAGTGGAAATGAGCCGCTTCCCCCATCGGCATCAGGCTTCGGAGAAAAACCGCTTCCCGTCTGTCTTCAGCAAATCAACCATCAACCGTACAGCCGGTGCCAGATAGCCCTCCGCTCGCACGGATACCGCAACGGTCCGGGTCATCGTGGTCTCTTGAACAGGGACTTCTCGCAAGGCGGATTGCCAACGTCCAGACACCAATGTTTCCCTGGCCAGGAAACTTAGCAATTGCGTTTTGGCAATCAGTCTCGGCAGCAGGGATACAGCGTTCGCTTCGATCTGGACTGTAGGAGCAGGTAACTCATGTGACCTGAAGGCCTCGTCGATCCAGCGCCTGGACGCCACGGCCTCGCCGGGCAAAACCCAGCGGTACTGGCTAAGAGCGGCGATGTTGATGACAGACGAAAAGATAGGGTGGTCTGCGCTGGCCACGACTACCGCCTCATCCTGAAGTATAGGGAACGTGAGCAAATGAGGATCGCCTGCACTCAAAGGGCAGATGATTGCATCCAGCCGTCCAGAGCTCAGAAACTCCCTGAGCATGTCATCCTGACCTATCGAGAGTTTCAATCGCAGCTCCGGTGCACGCTCCAGCAAAAAGGAGGCCAGCTGTGGCAGGAGATGTTCGGCCATGCTTGCGGAACAGCCCAACCGTATGGTCCCGATCTGCCCGTTGGCAAAATCTCGTATCTCTCTTTCGGTCTGCGCGATGCTCAGCTGTAACTCACGCCCACGCTTCAGCAGGAGGTCGCCCACCTCGGTGAGTTTGATTCTTCTACCGTCCCGCCTGAAGAGCTGCGCGCCCAAAGCTTCTTCGAGACGTTGAATGCTCTTGCTGAGCGCCGGCTGACTCTTGTGCAACAGCTCCGCTGCTTTACCGAGATGGCCCGTTCGGGCAATGGTCTCGAAGTAAGTGAGGTCCCTAAGATCCATGATTCATAACTCTCGGTAATCGGTTCATCAAAAACAGCAAATGGACCGCGTCTGGTGGCCCCTCGGATAATTGCCAGGCACAGCATCCGAGGACTCTCAAGTGCCAAAACCCTCTTCAATCTCCAAGCCTTCCCTGCTGCAGTGGCTTTGCGTGGTTCTCGCAGCCGGCGCTGCCGGGCAGTTACTCCATTACCTGCACGTTCCCGCAGGCTTGTTTCTCGGCCCCATGCTAGCGGGTATCGCCTGCGGCCTACTGGGGGTGACCATCCGCGTTCATCGTCATGCGTTTCGTTTCGGCCAAGGATGCGTAGGCGTGCTGGTCGCACATTCGATGACCTGGCCAGTCATTCAGACACTCGCTCAATCCTGGCACCAGATGCTGGGCGTTACCGCCCTGACATTGGCCATGAGCGCACTGGTAGGTTTGGGAGCTATCCGGTTCAGTGGTCTGTCCAAAGCAACAGCAACGTGGGGAACAGCACCCGGTGCTGCATCTGCGATGGTGGCGATGTCGGAAGATTATGGCGCTGATGCACGTGTGGTAGCGACCATGCAGTACGTCCGGGTGGTTTGCGTGGTAATGGTCGGAGCATTTGTGAGCCATCTTCTGGGGGCACATACGCCCTCCTCGGGAGCCGCCAATATGGGCCCGGCAGGAAGCCTGACTGACCTGGCGTTGAGCCTCGGCGTCATTTTGGTCGGTGTCGCAGCCGGAACACGGCTGCCAGCGGGCGCACTGCTGGTGCCACTCATGCTTGGGGGTGGTCTGCAGCTTGCAGGTGCAATGACCATTGATCTTCCGGGCTGGATCTTCAGCCTGGGCTACGGTTTGATCGGTTGCTACATCGGCCTCAGATTTGACCAACGAACCGTCGCGTACGTCTGGCGGCAGATACCAGCGATGGTCCTCAGCTCTATCGCACTGATTTTGCTGTGTGCCGGCTCCGCCTGGTGTCTCGCGAAGCTTATGGGCATTGATTTCCTCTCGATGTATCTCGCGACAAGCCCGGGTGGCCTTGACGCGATGGCGATCCTCGCTGTCGAAACGCACGCAGACACGGGCTTCGTGCTCGCCAGCCAAACGCTGCGACTGTTTTCCGTGGTCTTGATAAGCATGGTCATCGCGCGGCCGGCATTGAGGGCCGCGCCTCCAGTCCCGACAGAAAAAGAAGGTCAGCCGAAGTCGTGGTCATCAGCCGACCCAAAGTGAATCGCAGCCTCAGGTTTCGCTGAGGGAGACGCCGTTCTTCGCTCTGGCCTGGAGCAAAGCGCAGACATGCAACTCCCGATCTGGATGTTCGATAGACCATTGCTCAAGAGTTTCGCTTATTCGCGCCAGCCCGACCTGGTCTGCGTGGTAAAGAAGCCCGCCGCGATAGCGCGGGAATCCATAGCCATGAATCCAGACCAGATCGATGTCATTTGGGCTATCGACAATGCCTTGTTCCAACATGTGCGCAGCTTCGTTGATCATCACGAACAAACACCGCTGCAGGATCTCATCGTCCGAGACGACACGAGGCTCCAGCCCCCTTGCATGCCGGTGTTCAACGAGCATTTTTGCAACGAAAGGATCAGGACACCCCTTGCGCTGACCCTCTTCGTATCGGTAATAACCCGCCCCGGTTTTCTGGCCGAGACGGCCTGCTTCGTGCAGTTGCTCAATCAGATTGCAACTACGCTCAGCCTGCCCGAGGTGCGCCCCCCGGCCTTTCCTGTTCAGCCAAGCGATGTCAACGCCAGCCAAATCACGGAGCTCGAACGGGCCGATAGGGAAGCCGAAGCCACGCAGCACTCGGTCGACATCCTCTGGCGATGCGCCTTCCTCGAGCAAGAATGTCGCTTCGCGCTCACGGACGGCCAACAACCGATTCCCGACGAAGCCATAACAGTTTCCAACCGCAACCGCAGTCTTGCCCAACCGGCCACCCAGTTGCAGCACGGTAGCCAGCACATCCGGTTGCAGGTGGGCGGTTTTCACGACCTCGAGCAGTTTCATAATGTGAGCGGGACTGAAGAAATGCATCCCGATAACGTCACCTGGACGATCAGTGACCCCAGCAATCGCTTCGACATCGAGGTACGACGTGTTGGTGGCCAGAATCGCCCCAGGCTTGGCAAAACGATCGAGCTGTCGGAAAACGTCTTGCTTGACAGACAGGTCTTCAAAAACTGCCTCGATGATCAGATCCGCATCCACGACCTGCTCAAGGCTTCCTTCGTAACGGATAAGGCCGGCACGCTCAGCCGCCTGTTCCGGGGAGAGGTGGCCTTTCTCCAGCGCACAGGCATAGTAGCGCTCGATCGTCGCCCGCCCACGATCAAGTGCCGGGGGCTGAGTGTCGATCAGCAGTGTTTTGATGCCCGCGTTGGCCAGACACTGCGCGATGCCGCTGCCCATTGTGCCCGCCCCGATCACCGCAGCCGAACCGACGGTGCGTACCGGGGCTTGTTTGGCCAACGCGCGGCGGCGCGAGGCAAGATCACGCTCGGCGAAGAACACGTGCCTCAAGGCACGCGCCTGAGCGCTTTGACGTCGCGAGATAAACAGCTCCCGCTCCAGCGCCATGCCCTCATCGAAGGGCACCTGCCAAGCTGCTTGCAGTGCCTGGAGCGCAAGAGGTGGTGCTTCCTGCCCAGCGACCTTGCGAAGAATCGCCTGCGACCTTCGCTGGATAATATTGGGATCGAATGCAGCCACGCTCTGCTCACCAGAGCGCGGTATGGGCTGCCCGACAATCTCTTTGGCGAATTCAAAAGCAGATCCGAACACGAACGAGCGACCCAGGCGATCCAGCAATCCGACCGCCAATGCTTGTTCAACACTGATCTGCTCCCCGCCCACCACCATATCGACGGCCACCTGCATTCCGCACAAGCGTGGCAGGCGTTGCGTTCCCCCGGCACCAGGGATCAAGCCCAGACTGACTTCGGGTAGCCCAAACTGAGTGCCTGGCGCTGCGATGCGGTAATGGCAGGCAAGCGCAAGCTCCAGCCCACCACCCAGGACCGAACCATGCATCGCAGCGATGACAGGCTTGGGCGAGCGTTCGATTGCCGCCAGTACGTCCGGCAGGTGGGGCGCCTGCAACGGCAGGTCAAACTCCTTGATATCGGCACCGGCGATGAAGGTACGTCCTTCACACAAGATGACTATTGCCTGGATAGCAGCGTCACTCGACGCCTGCTCGAATCGCGCCAGTACCTGCGCACGGACCTCACGAGAGAGGGCATTGACTGGCGGGTTGTTGATGATGATCAAACCGACATCACCTTCGCGTTGAAACGCTACGAGGGAGTTCATCGTTTCTCTCCTGGTGAAGGACATTGATTACAGAAGCGACAGTGGATAGCTGACTATCACCCGCACATCATCGGCATCCCGAGCGAAGTCAGCGCGGTAGGTAGCGCTGCGCAGACGCATGCTCAGGCCCTTCAGCGATCCACTCTGCAACACGTACTGCAACTCAACGTCGAGTTCACGTTCGCGGTCCGAACCCGAATCCACACCGCGTACATCAGCCTGACTGCCTTTCAGGTAACGAGCCATGAAGGTCAACCCAGGAATCCCCACGCTCGTAAGGTCGAAGTCGTAGCGAGCTTGCCACGAGCGCTCGTCCTTCTCGGCAAAGTCGCCAATCTGAACGAAGTTCACCAGGTAGGGGTCGGTGCCATCCACATATGGGAATGCCGAGTCACCCGACATTTTCTGGTAGCCGAGACCAAAGGAGTGGCCACGCAGTTTGTAGGTACCCATGACACTGAGCGCACGGTTGTCGATAGGGCCACCGCGGGCTTGTCCCTCATCGTCGCTATCGAAGAAGCGCACATCGCTTGTGAAAGAGCCCCACTCGCCCTTTCTGCGATCGGTCAGTCCGTAGAATCGCTGGGTGTAGACGTCTTCGAGGACCGCGTACTGAGCCAACAGATCTGTTGCATCGCCAGCGTGGTACCTCACCCCCATCAGGTCGAAATCACCGCCATCAAGAGGACCGCTGAACCGACGGTTCTTGTTGTTCAGTGCCAGCCCTGTCGAACCGGATTGATCGCGATAAACAGTGTCCTGGATCTTCGCCCCGGTAAGCTCCAGAGCTTTCCATTCGTTGATCTGTATCTGGGCACCATCAAACGTCTGGGGCAGAAGGCGTCCATTGTTGGAGGCCAAGGTCGGCCATTTTGGAATCAACGTCCCGACCCGAAGCTCGCTGTCCGATACCTTGACCTTGAGGGTACCGCCGGCCTTGGAATAATTGTCAGGTACATCCCCATCATCCTGGACCGGCAACAAACCAGTGCCCGACCGACCCGGCCCTGAGTCCAGTTTGATGCCGAGCATGCCTATCGCGTCGAAGCCGAAACCTACAACTCCAGGCGTGTAGCCAGACTCATAGCGCAGGATGAAACCTTGTGCCCATTCCTGGCGCTTGGATTGACCCGCGCCTTCACGAAAATCTCGGCTCATGTAGAAGTTACGCAGCTCCATCGAAGCTTTGCTGTCCTCAAAGAACCCCTGCGCGCCCGCAAGCGGCAGATACACGGCAAAGCCAACCCCTGCCGCGCAGAGCGGCATACTTTTGATCATCATTACTACTTACCTATGAAGTGACGGGCGCAGCAGCAATCCATGGCCACCACGTCGATCAGGCAGGAGGTCGCAAAGGGTTTAGCGCACCTGGGTCAGGTAGTCGTGAGCTTTACCTGGAATTTTCTCTTTCTGGATTTCGCCCAGGAACTTGATGGCGCGTTCGACCTCTTCATCTGTCAAATAAGGGGTTTGCGGGAACGACTTACGGTTGTTTTCCCACGCGGCTGCGTACACTTGATCGTTGACCCCTTCAAAGCGACTGCGGACAGTCTTCATCGCTTCTTGTGGCTGGTCATTGATGAGCTTCGTGGCGTCGCCAAGTGCTGCCAGGAAGGCTTTAACGGTGTCCTGATGCTCGTTTGCCCACTGCCGGCGAGCACTGAGGGCAATCGACGGATAGCCATCAAGCTCCGGTACCATGCCTGCAGACATGTCGAGCAGCGTGTAGCCTTTATGGTCGATTACGGCGCTGTCTGACGCTGGCGATGAAAGAGCAAAACCGTCGATCTTGTCCTGCCCGAAGGCTGCCAACATGGCGGCGCCGTTGTTCAAATACAGCAGGGTGAAATCCTTCTCCGCATTCAGGCCGGCTTCCTGGCCCAGGAAACGCACCAGAAAATCAGCGCTGCCACCTGCCCCGCTGACCGCCAGGCGCAGCCCCTTGAACGCGGCCAGGCGTTGTTCAACGGTGGAATCGGCCGTCAGGCCGAGACGATCAGCCAGGTCCTTGTGAATGACCACGTTGCTTGCGTACTGGCCGACCATACGCCCCAGCAAGGTGATATCCGCTCCTTTTACTTTGGCATTGATTGCGTTCTGTGTCGCACAAGAACAGAACTCCACCGAACGGCTGGCAAGGCCAGAGGCCGCTGCGCCACCGCCTTTGAATTTCACCAGCTCGACGTCGAGCCCGTGCTTTTCGAACAGGCCGCCGTCCAGAGCCACAAACAGGGGCATGTGAACGAACCCCTCTGTACCCAGAGCAACTTTAACGGTTTCGGCAGCCTGCGCGTAAAAGCTGGTTGCACTCATGGCAACGCTCAACCCCAGCGCAGAGATCAGACTTTTTATAGACATGGCGAGGACCTCTTCTTCTTGTTGTTGTGTTGGTGTCAATCAAACAGACAGTTCACGTTCTTCTTGATCTTTTTTCCATGGCATCAAGGACGCTTCAAGTTTGCGCACAGCGGCTTGGAGGATCAGTGCAAGCGAGATGATTGCAATCAGTGCGGCAAACACCCCTGCCGTATCCAGCTGACCGGCGGCATCTTGCAGCAGATAACCCAGACCTCGGTTGGCGGCCATGATCTCCCCCACGATGGCGCCAATCAGCGCGTAGGGCACCGACATCTTGAGGCCGGTAAAGACCCACTGAATGGCCGAAGGCAGGACGACTTTGGTGATCAGGTGATGCTCTTTGGCACCCATCAACCGCAGAATTTCCAACTGCTCACGTTCTACGGCACGAACGCCGCTATAGGTGTTCAGGAACACCAGGAAGAAGACGATGGTTGCGGTAAGGATGATTTTCATCTCGATGCCGATACCGAACCACATGATGAACAGCGGTGCCAAGGCAACTTTCGGCAGGCTGTAAATCGAGACAAGGATCGGGTCGAGCAATTTAGCCAAAAGCTCATTGCGACCGAGGATGAGGCCTACCGATATACCCGCACAAGCACCAAAGAAGAAGCCTGCAAGGGTTTCAACGACGGTTATCCAACCATGCGAGAACAGGCGACCACTGGCAACCAGGTCAATGAAGCGGCTCCCGATTTCCAATGGCGAACTCACGAAAAACGGGTCGATCAAGGGGCCTGAAGCGAATTGCCACGACAGAAAGAGCACTGCAAAGATGGCGACACGGCCGAGGAAGATTTTCATGTTCGTAACTCTCCGGAAGAAGGACCTTAGGCGTCATGGGAGGGTGTGATGAACTCCCAAAGGTCGCCGCACAACTCGTGATAACGCGGGTCCTTGCGTAGCTGGAGAATGTTGCGGTCATCCCCTAGCGGGATATTCACATCGCGAACAATAGTTCCGGGACGTCCAGAGAAGATCAGGCAACGGTCGCCCAAGGCAACGGCCTCATCCAGGTCATGCGTCACGAACAACACGGTTTTGTTGAGCTGACGGCTGAGCTTGAACAGCTCGGTTTGCATGCGCATGCGCAACTGTGCGTCGAGGGCCGCGAACGGCTCGTCCATCAGCAAGGTTTCTGGATCGTAAGCCAGCAGGCGAGCCAGGGCCGCGCGTTTGCGCATGCCTCCGGAAAGCTGACTGGGATAGGCCTTCTCATGCCCTTCGAGCCCTACAAGGGAGAGCAGTTCGCGGATTCGCGCCTGGCGCCTGGCTTTAGGGACACCCTGGATTTCCAGAGGAATGGCGATGTTGCCGGTCACGTCACGCCATGGCAGCAAATGATCGCTTTGGGTCATGTAGCCAGTGCGACCGTTGATGCCTTGAACGGCCTGCCCCCGATACAGCACTTCACCCGTGGTGGGTGCAAACAGCCCGGCGACCATGTTCAGCAGTGTGGACTTGCCACAGCCCGAGGGGCCGATGATCGTTACCACCTGGCCTTGTTGAATATCGACATTGATACTGTGTGAGGCTTGCTTGGCAACGCCCTTCACGGTGAAAGACTTTGAAACCCCTTCAAATGAAATGACCGTCGGCGAGGTGGCTTTTGCGCCGATGGGCTCGGGTGAGGTGGCACTTTTCAACACGGCGGTCATGGCAATACTCCCGGCACTAGGGCGGCATTCAGCTCAAAATTCTCGAGCGTCGCTACTGAAGTGGTCGACAGAGCGCTGGGCCTTGAAGAGGCGGTATAGAGAGTGTTCATAGCGACCTACTTATTTTTATGAGTCAGAAATGAAGCGTTCTTTGATTATGCAAGTGCGAAATACAGGGTCAAAGAGACTGTTCCACAGAGTGGAACAGCCAGTATTCATGCAACGATCGTCAAACCATCGAGCGCGACCACTCCATGACCTGCGGGGCGAACAAGCAGCGGATTGATTTCCGCCTCAACCAATCGCTCGCCGAGCGCCATGGCCATTTTCGAAAACGCTGCGATGCACCTGGCGGCAGCGTCGACATCTGCCTTCGGCATTCCTCGGAAGCCATCCAGAAGCGGGTAGGTTTTCAGCTCACTGAGCATCTCGCGGGCTTGATCTTCACTTACAGGAAGCAGACGCAGAGTCGTATCCTGAAAAAGCTCCGCAGTGACGCCTCCCATTCCGAGCAGCAGTGCCGGACCGAGCTGAGGGTCTCGGTGGAACCCGAGAATCAACTCCTGCCCACCAGTGACCATCTCCTGGACAAGGAACGACTCCGGGGTAAAGCCAACATGACCGCCGACCTCGTCACGCATCCGTTCCAGGCAATCACCGACGGTGTCCGAAGACTGATGCAGGGCCACTCCGCCCACTTCACTCTTATGCGGGATCCGCTCAGACAGTACTTTCAAGGCTACATGCCCGCCGAGCTCACGCGCAGCCTGCGCTGCCTCGAGGGCATTCTTCACCACCCGCTCTCGAGTAACAGGAATGCCGAAGCTCGCGTACAAGCGCTTGCTCCGTGCTTCATCAAGCGGGCCACTTGGCAGCGCTTGGGTCGAACCTTCAGCAGCAGATGGAGCGACCCCCGGCTCGCCTGGCGGGCTTGACTTGGTGCGCATCAGCAAAGCCCGGAGCGCGCTGGCACAGCTCTCAGGGGCGGTGAACGCCACCCCCCCCGAACCGTTGATCCGCTGAGCCGCAGCGGGGGCGTGCGGACTGATGTAAGCCAGGACTGGTTTCTCCGAGCTGGCCAAGCTGTCGCGGATAGCGTCCGCCATCAAATGAGGTTGCGCGACTCCCGATGAGCCAACCACGCTGACAACAGCATCATAGTCATCACTGTCCAGCAGGATGCCGATGGCGCTGCGCATCAACTCGGGCTGCAAGCCAGCAAGCGTCAGATCGATAGGGTTGCGATCGAGCACTGCCTGGTCACCGATATCCAGGTTGCGTAGCTTTTCAGCAGTTTCCAGCCCAGGTGCAGGCGTCTCGAAACCACTCATGCCGAGGTTATCGGCAATCAGCGTCCCGGCGCCACCGGTCGAGGTCAGGATTGCCACACGGTGGCCATTCATCGGTCTGCCGCTAGCCAAAGCAAAGGGGATATCGAGCAGATCGGCGAAGGTCTCCGCGCGAATCACACCTAGCTGTCGGAAGTAAGCGGAGTACAAGTCGTCGGAGCCGGCCAGCGCGCCAGTGTGCGAATTGGCGGCGTGGGCACCTGCCTCGGAACGCCCAACCTTGTAGACCACCACTGGCTTGCCAGCTTTGCGGGCTTTGCCAGCGGCTCGGCTGAATTTCTCGCTGTCGCGCAGCCCTTCTATGTAGAGCGCGATGACCGATGTGGCTGGATCATCAGCGAGGTAATCAACGAAGTCTGCGACGTCCAGATCCACTTCGTTGCTGGTCGAAACAAGCTTCGAGAAACCGATTCCAGCAGCGACACCGCGAGAGAGAAGTGCCCCCAGGATACCGCCGCTCTGGGAAACCACAGCGATGCGGCCGGCGAGCAGTTCGTCCATGTCCAATGCACCACTCGCAGACAGGGTCACGCGCTCCGTGAGGTTAACCAGCCCGATGGTATTAGGGCCAAGAATTCTCATCGAGCCTCGTGCTGCCTTGAGCTCCTCTTGGCGTAGCGCTCCGGTCGTGCCGGTCTCACCATAACCTCCCGCCAGTACGATTGCTGCTGGGCAGCCGCGAGCAGCCAGCTCGGCGACAGCCTGGTTGGCCCGCTCCGGCCCAAGCAGAATGATTGCGACGTCCGGCACCTCAGGCAAAGCCTCCACGGAGGGGTAACAGCGCAATCCGTCAATGTCTTCATACCGCGGGTTCACCGGGTACAGTCGGCCCTTGAAACCGTGTTTGCGAAGAAATGCGATAGGACGGCCAGAGGTCTTCCGGGCATCACCCGATGCGCCGATGACGGCGACGCTGCCGGGGCTGAGAAGGCGTGCAATCTGGTCCATGATTCAGCTCCGCTCTGCCTTGCGAGCAAGGAAGGCAGCGACCGACTCTTGATGCTCGCTGGAGGTGTAACAGATACCTTGGGCTTGACTGCCCATGGAAAAAATCTGGCTCTGGGTCAGCTCGAAGGTGTTGTTGAGAATCGACTTGCTCAGCGCCAAAGCGGTTGCCGAACCAGCAGAAATTTGCAGAGCCCAGTCCTGAGCCTCCGGGAGAAGGTTCTCATGCGCGGCCACACGGTCGATCATGCCGATTTGCTGTGCTTCGGATGGCCTAACGGTACGGCCGCTGAAAATCAACTCTTTGGCCTTGCTCAGCCCCACACGGCGGGGAAGGAAGTACAAGCCACCGCCATCAGGGATCAGTCCTCGGGCGATGTAGCTCATGGCAAACGAGGCTTGCTCGGAAGCGATGATGAAGTCGCAGCTCAGGGCCATATCGCAGCCCAAACCGGTCGCCGCGCCATTGACCGCAGCAATGGTGGGTTTAGGCAGATTATGAAGCAGCGATACCGCGTGATGGACGCGTTGCTGACGCTTCCAACCGTTGAAGGCGACCGAACCGGCCGGTGCACTCATCCGGGCTTGCATGCCCTTGATGTCGCCACCCGCGCAGAACCCTTTGCCAGTGCCAGTCACGATCAGCGCCTTGATGCTGCTGTCCGCTGCGACATGCTCGAGGTGATCGATGAGCAAAGTCCGCATATCGTCGCTGATGGCGTTACGCGCCTCTGGGCGGTTGAGGGTCAGGGTTGCAATACCGTTGGTAACGGCAAGGTCGATCGGTGTCGACAGTTCCGGGGAAGTCGTCATGCGGTACCTCTCTTATTATTCGGTTGATTGACCGCCCGGCGATGAGCCAAGCTTGTTTGCAATCTGAGGGAGAGGGGTTTTCATGACAACGCGACCGTTCCACCTGATGGAACAAGGCGAGGGAGGTACCACCTCCCCCTACATTCCCGGGCAGGGCAAGGCACCATTGAATCGCTCGCTAGAACGCGGATTGGATATCCTTCGTGCATTCAGGCCAGGCAGCGAGCACCTCACCAACGGTGACCTGAGCGAAACCACAGGTTTGTCCAAATCAACTGTAAGCAGGCTTTCACAAACCCTCGTTCGTTCTGGCTTTCTCGACTACGACACCATTTCAGGTGGCTACAGGCTAGCGCCCTCGGTATTGGCCATGGCTCACTCCATGTATCACGGCAGTTTCCTGCTTCAAGTCGCTACGCCTCTGATGGCGCAGGTGGCTCGGGAACACCAAGTGAATGTTGGCCTTGCCGCAGCGGACGGTGACGAGATGATCTACCTGGAATCCATACGCTTCAGTAAACGCAAATCCCCGCGAAACGTACTGACCGGCCAACGGCTGCCCATGGATATGACATCCCTGGGCAGGGCCTACCTTTCGATTCTGGACGCTGCGCAACGAAGACCGCTGATCGAGCTGTTCAGTTCGAGACGATGCGAAGCCAAGGCGGGGCAATTGGTGCGAGATATTGAAGCGGCGATTGCTGATGTGAAAGCCAATGGCTATTGCGCAGCCTCTTGGCAGCCTGAGGTCATTGCTATCGCGACTCCGCTTGATCACCCGGTTTACAAGACACACGCTCTGAACATCAGCCTCTCAACCGCCGAAGCGCCGGAAAATGTGATCGAACGGTACGCGCCGATCCTCATGACCCTCGCAGACGCCATCCGTGCATCACTTAGTCTGCCTGAGGATGAGTGAGCATTCAGGTTCGATCCTCGCGATGGCTCCTTCCAGACGGCGATAAGCAGGCCTACAGCCGTTATGCCCCGTACCGTCCACGAAACTCGGGCAAAAAAAACGCCTGGCATACCCGCACGGTAGCCAAGCGGTGTGTGAAAGACCTGAGCATAAGCCAGACGCCACGACCAAACATGAGAATTCTGTTCTGGTCGGTAGAGTGGATACCCAACAGGGCCGGAACGTGACCAGCGATATTATTCATTATCCGAAAAAACACTAATGCTTTGTCTTTATAGAGTGCAATGCCTGTAGGGCATGGCAAACGTATGCCGTGATGGTATGGCAAGTCATGGTCTAAAGGTCTTGGCGGTCTGAGTTTTAGCTGCTCTATGCTGCCGAGCTCTTTCTCTAAAAAATAATGGTCGCCAGATGACTACCTTGACTGCTTCAACTGCGCAGGAAAGAGATCCTGCGGAAATACGCGCGTGTAAAAAAGCCGCACTACGGCTTGTTCCGCTTTTGGCCCTTGCTTATTTTTTCAACTATCTGGATCGCACCAACGTCGGGTTCGCCTCCCTCACGATGAATGATGACCTAGGGCTAACCGCGTCGCAGTTTGGTTTCGCAGCGGGTATTTTCTATTTGGGTTACTGCATATTTGAAGTCCCGAGCAACTTGGCACTCTACAAATATGGGGCTCGACGGTGGATTGCCAGAATAATGATCACGTGGGGACTGTTTGCCGCCGCAACCTCCCTGGCACAAGGCCCCACCAGCTATGCGGTGATCCGATTGCTCGCGGGGATTGCTGAGGCAGGATTTTTCCCTGGCGTCATCTTCTTCCTTTCCTTGTGGTTTCCCGCTCACTACCGTACGAAGATTATGGCGTGGTTTCTGTTCGCGATCCCTATGTCGTCCGTTCTTGGCGGCCCCTTGTCTGCCGCCATGTTGCAAATGGATGGCATCTGGGGCTTCGCTGGCTGGCAATGGTTGCTCGTTCTCCAAGGGCTTCCAGCATGCTTCCTGGGCCTTTTGTGTTTACGCCTGCTGGCCGACAAACCGGCAGATGCCAACTGGCTTACGATGAAAGAGAAAGCAGCTCTGCAAGCTGTTTTGGACGCTGAGCACGAATCCAAAAGCGCGCACAGCTTCCGCCAATCACTCAAGGACCCACGTGTCTGGTTGCTCGCAGCCATTCTGTTCAGCTACATCATCGGCATTTTGGGCATCGGTGTATGGCTCCCACAAATTCTGAAGAGTCATAACCTGACGACCATGCAGATCGGATGGATCTCCGCCGCACCCTACATGATTGCCAGTGTTGCCATGCTGCTGTGGGCCAAGTTACTTGCTCATAAAAGACGCTATATCCTTCACTTGGCACTCACCTGCGGCACCGGGGCTGCCGGTTTCATATTCTCGGTGGTCTACAGTAACCTCCTGCCCGCTTTGTTCGGGCTGACAGTTGCCCTCATCGGTCTGTGTTCCGTACGTACCTGCTTCTACAGCATTCCCTCTACCTTTCTGAGCAAGCAAGCAGCCGCTGGTGGCATTGCATTCATCAACGCAACAGGAAGCTTGGGCGGATTGGTGGGTCCTTACGCTGTCGGCTGGCTAAAAGACGTTACCGGCTCGTTCAGCGCCGGTTTGATGGGCATGGCATTCATGCTTTGCTTAGCCACCGTGCTGACCGTTGTATTGGGTTGCATGGTCAAGGAGAAACCAGGGCGACTGATGAGACAGAACGGTGACGCCCACGCCTCGGGCACGTCATAAGACTTGCACTGCAGTACGAGGGGACTGCCTGGCTACATACGTCAGGGCGACGGCCTCTTGCTCCCATAGGGGTTAGCGCTTCACGCTCGCAATCAAAGGGAGGGGGCAGCAGGCTCGGCCGGCTGGGCATCCTGCTGCACCTGAATGGGTGCAGCTTCCACCGGTGGGGCCACCGGCTGCGAACCCTGGCTGTCATCCACCACCGGCGCCGCTGCCGCCTCGCTGGCCGGGGCTACCCCCGCAGGTGCAGGCGTCGCTTCAACCAAAGGTGCAGCTGCCGGGGCCGGCGCCACCGGGTTCGCCGCAGCCTGCTCCGGCAGCCCCAGGTCCACCGCCGGCTTTTCCACCTTGGGCGCCTCGACCTTGGCCTTTTCGACCTTCTTCGGCTTGGGCAGGTAACTCTCCACCAAGGCAAAATAGCGGTCATAGAACTGTGCCGCGGTCACCGTCTCGCTAGCTACCTTGACCATCGAGTCGTCACTGGAGCCGATCGGCATCGACACCGAACCCAGCACCCCCACGCCCAGGCTGGCCGAGGTGTTGGACTTTTTCAGCGCATAGCGGTCCTGCAGGGCGTTGGCGAACATGGTCGAGTGCTGGTCGTCGCTCACGTCCGGTGCGCAGGTGACATTGAAGCTGATCTGCAGGTGGTTCTCGCTGTTTTGCTGAAAGCTCTTGTTACCCACCACCTGGTTGGCGCCGCTGCTGGTGATGATGTATCCCTGGCTGAGCAAAGCACGCCGGGCGGCCTCGCAAGAGCCGGCATCGCTCACCGGAAAGCTGCGCGAGAAGGTGCCCGAGTCATCGAAGTTCTCGTGCTCATAGACGGCCGCTTTTTTCGAGGAACAACCGGTCACGCCCGCCAGCACCAGGGCCAGCCCGAGCGCACCAAAGACGGAAGATCTGGTCATTGCGAATTCCGGGTATGTGAGGGAAGTGCCTATTGTGCAACACAGCAGGCAGGCACAGGAACCACTGGTCGGTGAAGAATCTGTAAGCTTGGTGTAGAACCGGGTAAAGGCCGGCATTTGCCAGGTGCACCAACGAAAAAAGCGACCCGAAGGTCGCTTTAACGTTGCTTCATGGCGTTCATGGGGCCTTGAAGCGAAGATGGCGCAGCGGACGGGACTCGAACCCGCGACCCCCGGCGTGACAGGCCGGTATTCTAACCGACTGAACTACCGCTGCGTATCATTCAGGCTTTCGCCCGATTGAAAACTGGGTCTACCCTTTCCGGCGCAATGGCCTCAGGGCAGGCACAAAAAAAGCGATAACGTGATCGCTTCTCTTGTGTTTGCTTCAAGGCGTTCTAGGGACCTTGAAACGAAGATGGCGCAGCGGACGGGACTCGAACCCGCGACCCCCGGCGTGACAGGCCGGTATTCTAACCGACTGAACTACCGCTGCGTATCGTTCAGGCTTGCGCCCGATTGAAACTGGGATCAGCCCAAGGCGTTTGCCTTGTGGCCTCAGACCGGTGCAAGGCACCCATCTGTTACTGAAAAATGGCGCAGCGGACGGGACTCGAACCCGCGACCCCCGGCGTGACAGGCCGGTATTCTAACCGACTGAACTACCGCTGCGCAGTGCGTTCCTCTCTGGATATAGGCTTCTTGCGAATCCGATACTCCAGGAACATCTCAGGAAGTGGTGGGTGATGACGGGATCGAACCGCCGACCCTCTGCTTGTAAGGCAGATGCTCTCCCGGCTGAGCTAATCACCCTCGCGATGTTGCTTGTTGCGTTTGCTTCGCTGAGGCCGCGAAATTTACGCAGGTGGCGAAGCTAAGTCAATAGCCCCATTGAATTTTTTTCAAAAAGGCAACGTGATGTGATTGCCTGTGCCGACCTCTTCGCGGGTAAACCCGCTCCTACGACGGTTAATGTCCGACTGTAGGAGCGGGTTTACCCGCGAAGAGACAGACGCAGATTAAACAAGGTGCTCAGGTATAGATCATCTTGCGGGTCATGCCGCCATCGACCACAAACTCCTGGCCGGTGACAAATGCCGCCTGGCGTGACAGCAACCAGGCAACCATGGCCGCTACATCTTCCACGGTCCCTACCCTGCCCGTTGGGTGCTGGGCATGGTCAGCTTCACTCAACGGCTCGGCACGGCGCTGCGACGGATCACGGGCATCGATCCAGCCCGGGCTCACCGCATTGACACGAATCTCCGGGCCCAGGCTCATGGCCAGGGCATGGGTCAAAGCCACCAGGCCGCCCTTGCTTGCCGCATAAGCCTCGGTGTCCGGTTCGGACTGCCGAGCACGGGTAGAGGTCAGGTTGACGATCGCCCCATTGTGCGCACGCAGGTACGGCGCACAGTGCTTGGCCAGCAGCATCGGGCCGCTGAGGTTGACCGCCAGCACCCGGTTCCATTGTGCAAGGCTCAGGCTTTCCAGCGTCTGGTTGTGCGGGTTGGCAATGGCCGCATTGCACACCAGCGCGTCCAGCCGGCCGAACTGCCCGAGCACTTCGGACACTCCGGCACTGACCTGGGCCTCGTCGGCAACGTCCATGGTGATGAACCAGGCGTTGTCGCCCAACGCCTTGGCCACTTTGGTACCACGCTGGCGGTCCAGATCACTCAGCACCACTTGCCAGCCTTCGCAGATCAGCCATGCGGCAATGCCCAGACCGATGCCGCGGGCGGCACCTGTGACCAAGGCTACCCGGCCATTGTGGCCCGGGGTGCTGCCGCTGATTTCGATCACAATGCTGCCAGCCCGCGCGCCAGGTCAGCCTGCAGGTCGGCCACGTCTTCCAGGCCCACGGCAACGCGGATCAGGCTGTCGCGGATACCCGCCGCTTCACGCTCCTGCGGCGACAGACGACCGTGTGAGGTGGTCGCCGGATGAGCGATGGTGGTTTTGCTGTCACCCAGGTTGGTCGTGATGGAAATCACTCGGGTCGCGTCGATGAAACGCCACGCGCCCTCTTTGCCACCCTTGACCTCAAAGCTGACCACTGCACCAAAACCGCTCATCTGGCGCTTGGCCAGTTCGTGCTGCGGGTGGCTGGGCAGGCCGGCGTAATGCACCTTCTCCACGCCGTCCTGCTGCTCCAGCCATTCGGCCAGGGCCTGAGCGCTTTCGCAGTGTGCACGCATACGCAGGCGCAGCGTTTCCAAGCCCTTGGTGAAGATCCAGGCGTTGAACGGGCTGAGGGTTGGACCTGCGGTACGCAGGAAACCGACCACTTCCTTCATTTGCTCGGTACGGCCGGCAACCACACCGCCCATGCAGCGGCCCTGGCCGTCGATGAACTTGGTGGCCGAGTGGAACACAATGTCGGCACCCAGCTTCAGCGGCTGCTGCAACGCCGGGGTACTGAAACAGTTGTCCACCACCAGCATGGCACCATGTGCATGGGCGATTTCGCTGAGCGCAGTGATATCGACCAACTCGGCCAGCGGATTGGAGGGCGATTCGACGATCAGCAGTTTGGTGTTGGCCTTGATGGCCTTTTCCCAGCCGGTGAGGTCGACCAGTGGCACGTAGTCCACTTGTACGCCAAAGCGTTTGAAGTACTTCTCGAACAGGCTGATGGTGGAGCCGAATACGCTCTGCGACACCAGCACATGGTCACCGGCGCTGCACAGCGACATGACCACGGCCAGGAGCGCCGCCATGCCGGTGGACGTACCCACGGCCTGCTCGGCCCCTTCCATGGCCGCCAGGCGTTCCTCGAAGGCACGCACCGACGGGTTGGTGTAGCGCGAGTAGACGTTGCCCGGCGTTTCACCGGCAAAACGCGCAGCAGCATCGGCTGCCGTGCGGAACACATAGCTGGAGGTCAGGAACAGCGCTTCGCTGTGCTCGCCTTCCGGGGTACGGTTCTGACCAGCGCGCACCGCCAGGGTGTCGAAACCGACACCCTCGAGGTCACTGTCCAGTCGCCCGGCATCCCATTGATCCGTCATGCCGTCGCTCCCAAAATCAGTTGTTGTAAAGGTCGATGATCGCGCTGACGGCCTGGTTCTTGACCTTGGCCAAGTCGTTACGGGCCTGCTCGATGCGGTCGAGGTAGGCTTCGTCGATATCGCCAGTGACGTACTCACCGTTGAACACCGCGCAATCGAACTGCTCGATCTTGATCTTGCCGCCGCCGACCGAGTCGATCAGGTCTGGCAGGTCCTGATAGACCAGCCAATCGGCGCCGATCAACTCACCCACCTGTTCGGTGGTGCGGTTGTGGGCGATCAGTTCGTGAACACTCGGCATGTCGATGCCGTAGACGTTGGGGTAGCGTACTGCAGGAGCCGCGGAGCAGAAGTAGACATTCTTGGCGCCGGCTTCGCGGGCCATCTGGATGATCTGCTTGCAGGTGGTGCCGCGCACGATCGAGTCGTCCACCAGCATCACATTCTTACCGCGGAACTCCAGCTCGATAGCGTTGAGCTTCTGACGCACCGACTTCTTGCGCGCAGCCTGGCCGGGCATGATGAAGGTACGGCCGATGTAACGGTTCTTGACGAAACCTTCGCGGAACTTGACGCCCAGCCGGTTGGCCAGTTCCAGCGCGGCGGTACGGCTGGTATCCGGGATCGGGATGACCACGTCGATATCATGATCGGGGCGCTCGCGCATGATCTTGTCGGCCAGCTTTTCACCCATGCGCAGACGCGCCTTGTACACCGAGACCCCATCGATGATCGAGTCCGGGCGAGCCAGGTAGACGTGCTCGAAGATGCACGGCTGCAACTTTGGCGCTTCGGCGCACTGCTTGGTGAACAGCTGGCCTTCTTCGGTGATGTACACCGCTTCGCCCGGTGCCAGGTCGCGGATCAGGGTGAAGCCGAGCACGTCCAGGGCAACGCTTTCCGAGGCGATCATGTATTCCACGCCTTCGTCGGTGTGACGCTGGCCGAACACCACCGGGCGAATGCCATGGGGGTCGCGGAAACCGACGATGCCGTAGCCGGTGATCATGGCCACCACGGCGTAACCGCCAACGCAGCGGCTGTGCACATGGGAGACCGCAGCGAACACGTCTTCTTCGGTCGGCTGCAGCTTGCCGCGCACCGCCAGCTCATGGGCGAACACGTTCAGCAGCACTTCCGAGTCGGAGTTGGTGTTGACGTGACGCAGGTCGGACTCGTAGATCTCCTTGGCCAACTGCTCGACGTTGGTCAGGTTGCCGTTGTGAGCCAGGGTGATGCCGTAAGGCGAGTTGACGTAGAACGGCTGGGCCTCGGCCGAGGTCGAGCTGCCCGCAGTCGGGTAGCGCACGTGGCCAATGCCGATGTTGCCTACCAGGCGCTGCATGTGGCGCTGCTGGAACACGTCGCGCACCAGGCCATTATCCTTGCGCAGGAACAACCGGCCGTCATGGCTGGTCACGATACCGGCAGCGTCCTGGCCGCGGTGCTGGAGGACCGTAAGCGCGTCATACAGCGCCTGATTGACGTTCGACTTACCGACGATACCGACGATGCCACACATGCGACGCAACCCCTACTTTGATGAAACTTGAGTGAATAGTGCTCAGGGCTTGGACGGCCCGAGCAACTGTTCCTTGAACGGAAGATCAGCCGGAGTGCTGATCAGGCCACTGGGCGTCCATTGGTCGGTGAAACCCAGAATCAGGTTTTTCGACCAGTCGGCGACCAAGAGAAACTGTGGTATCAGGCGTGATTCCTGCCACCAGGTGTCTTGTTGAACCGGCCCCAGGCTGATCAGGCCTATGGCCACCACTACCAGCAAGGCCCCGCGCGCTGCGCCGAAGGCCATGCCCAGGAAACGATCGGTGCCGGACAGCCCGGTCACGCGGATCAGCTCACCGACAAGGAAGTTGACCATGGCCCCCACCAGCAAGGTGGCGACGAAAAGAATGGCGCAGCCAGCGATGACGCGCATCGATGGCGTCTGGATATAGCTCTCAAGATACACCGAGAGCGAACCGCCGAACATCCAGGCAACCGCACCGGCAATGATCCAGATGAGCAAGGACAAGGCCTCCTTGACGAAGCCGCGCTTGAGACTGATCAATGTGGAGACGGCGATGATCGCGATGATCGCCCAATCAACCAAGGTAAATGCCACGGTGCTGCCTGCAGACGTTTGAGGCGGCGCATTTTACCAGAGCGGCGGGCCGGGAGTAAGCGGAATGTCAGCTGGATTGGTGTTGGGCGATTCGCAGCCAAGACCGCTCCCACAGGTTCTGTGTGCGCCTTGCAGCGACGCGGTACCTGAAAGAGCGGGCCCACTCGCAAATGGGCGGCATGGCCGCCCCGGGGAATCAGCTGCGCTCGGGCTGGAAGCGCACCACAAAGCCCTTGAGGCTGTTCTGACGGTTGACCGCGTCGCGCACGCGCTCGGCCTCGGCGCGCTCGATCAACGGCCCCACGTACACACGGTTCATGCCACCCGCTGTACGGATATAGGCGTTATAACCTTGGCTACGCAAGGTTTGCTGCAGCTTTTCGGCACCGGCGCGGTTGGACAGACTGGCCAGCTGGATCGACCAACTGACTGGCAGGCCATTGACGTCGATCTTCGATGGTGCGGCAGGCGCTGGTGTTGCAGCAGCTTTGGCCTCTACCTTGGGCGCGGGCGCCTGCGGCTTGGGCGGCTGAACCTGCGCCTGGGTCTGCGGTGACGGGGTAATTGGCTGGCTCGGCGTACTGGCCGGGGCAGTCGACTCGTCGATCACCACGGGCGCCTGCTGCGGCGCCTCCGGAATAACCTGCGGCTCCGGTACGGCAACCGGCTCCACCTTCACTTCCGGCAGGCTGGGCATGGCCGGTGCCTGCGGGGCTTCGACGTGCACCTGGCGCATCTCGTCCTCGCGGGTAAACAGCATCGGCAGGAAGATAACCGCCAGCGCCACCAGCACCAGCGCACCCACCATGCGCTGTTTCATCCCTTTATCCAGCACAGCCATCTATTCCACCCTCCTGGGCGTGCCGCTCCAGCCATTCCAGCGCCTGGGCGACACAGAAAAACGAACCGAACAGCAGGATCTGATCATCCGCCGTCGCCTGCGCACATTGCCCTTCAAGGGCTGCGTCGACGCTGGCATAAGACTTCACCGCGGCACCGAGGTTCGCCAAGGACGTGACCAGCTCTGCGGCCGGGCGACTGCGCGGGGTATCCAGCGGCGCCACCGCCCAGTCGTCGATGAGGCCCTGCAGCGGCGCGATAACGCCCTCCAGATCCTTGTCGGCGAGCAGGCCAAATACCGCGAGGCGACGCCCCTTCAGCGGCCGGGCCGCCAGGCGCCTGGCCAGGTACTGCGCCGCATGCGGGTTATGCCCGACATCCAGCAGCAACGCTACCGGCTTGCCCTGCCAGTTCAAATTACGGAGGTCGAGACGCCCAGTGATACGGGTATCCAGCAGCGCCTGGCGAACCTGCGCCGCGTCCCACGGCAGCCCCATCAGCAGGTAAGCCTGCAGGGCCAGCGTGGCGTTTTCCATGGGCAGGTCAAGCAAAGGCAGGTCATGCAGCTCTACCTGCGCGCCATCAGCCGCAGTACCGCGCCAGCTCCAGCAGCCATCGGTGCTGGCCAGGTCAAATTCCCGACCGCGCAGGAACAGTGGCGCAGCCAGTTCGGCGGCCTTGTCCAGCAACGGCTTGGGCGGATCCAGGTCGCCGCACAAGGCCGGCTTGCCCGGGCGGAAGATGCCAGCCTTCTCGAAGGCCACCAGCTCGCGGGTATCCCCCAGGTAATCAACATGGTCGACACCGATGCTGGTCACCAATGCGAAGTCGGCATCCACTACGTTCACGGTATCCAGGCGGCCACCAAGGCCCACCTCGAGCACCACGGCATCCAGCTGCGACTGGTAGAACAACCAGAACGCGGCCAACGTACCCATCTCGAAGTAGGTCAGGGAAATATCGCCCCGTGCCGCCTCGACGGCGGCGAAGGCTTCGCACAGGCGCTCATCGCTGGCCTCCTGGCCATCGATCATCACCCGCTCGTTGTAACGCAACAGGTGCGGCGAACTGTATACACCGACCTTGAGCCCCTGGGCACGCAGCAACGAAGCCACGAAGGCACAGGTCGAACCCTTGCCGTTGGTGCCGGTTACCGTCACCACGCGCGGCGCCAGCTTGCCCAGCGACAAGCGGGCAAGCACCTTCTGCGACCGCTCCAGGCCCATGTCGATGGCCGAGGGGTGCACTTGCTCGAGGTAGGCGAGCCATTCGCCCAGGGATCGTTGTTTCATCACGCGACGGCAGCCGCCTCACGCGCTTCTTCCGGGGTTTGCTGACCGGTCATCTGCGCCAGCAGGCGGGCCAGACGCGGGCGCAATTCGCCACGGGAGATGATCAGGTCGATGGCGCCGTGCTCCAGCAGGAACTCGCTGCGCTGGAAGCCTTCAGGCAGCTTCTCGCGTACGGTCTGCTCGATCACGCGTGGGCCGGCGAAGCCGATCAGGGCCTTTGGCTCACCGACGATGACGTCACCTAGCATCGCCAAGCTGGCGGAAACACCACCATACACCGGGTCGGTCAGGACCGAGATGAACGGGATGCCTTCTTCGCGCAGGCGCGCCAGCACGGCCGAGGTCTTGGCCATCTGCATCAGCGAGATCAGCGCCTCCTGCATGCGCGCACCGCCCGAAGCGGAGAAGCAAACCATTGGGCAGCGGTTTTCCAGGGCATAGTTGGCCGCGCGTACGAAGCGCTCGCCGACGATGGCACCCATGGAGCCGCCCATGAACGAGAACTCGAAGGCGCTAACCACGATCGGCATGCCCATCAGGGTGCCGCTCATGGAGATCAGCGCGTCCTTTTCGCCGGTCTGCTTCTGCGCAGCGGTCAGGCGGTCCTTGTACTTCTTGCCATCACGGAACTTCAGGCGGTCGACCGGCTCCAGGTCAGCGCCCAGTTCAGCCCGGCCTTCAGCGTCAAGGAAAATGTCGATACGCGCACGTGCGCCGATACGCATGTGGTGATTGCACTTGGTGCAGACATCCAGGGACTTTTCCAGCTCCGGACGATACAGCACGGCCTCGCAGGACGGGCACTTGTGCCACAGGCCCTCGGGCACCGAGCTCTTCTTCACCTCGGAACGCATGATCGAAGGGATCAGTTTGTCGACTAACCAGTTGCTCATGCTTTCTTTCTCCAGTATTGGCAGGCGGGGGGACAGCATCACCGTCCCTGCCCTGCCCTTGAGCTCAAAATCTTTTATGAAACGATGGTGGACCGGCCGCCGGGGCTTCCAGCGCGCCACTCCACCGCTAATGTATTTTCTTGCCGCCATTGGTACTGGCGGCGGCCCAGCAGGGCTGCGAAAGCTATGGACGATGGCGCGCAGCCAGCCGTCACATCTGCCATCAAGCCTGTTTCACCGCCTTCATGAAGGCCTCGATCTTCGCCGCATCCTTGATGCCCTTGGCCTGCTCGACGCCACCGCTGACATCCACCGCGTAAGGCTTTACCTGTGCAATGGCCTGGCCAACGTTATCGGCCGACAGCCCACCCGCGAGGATGATCGGCTTGCCAAGACGCGCCGGCACCAATGACCAGTCGAACGCCTCACCGGTTCCCCCGGGTACGCCCGGCACATAGGTGTCCAGCAAAATGCCGCGGGCACCCGCGTAAAGCCGGCAGGCGGCCTCAAGGTCGTCGCCGGGGCGCACACGCAGGGCCTTGATCCAGGGGCGGTGGTAGCCTTCACAGTCCTGCGGGGTTTCATCGCCGTGAAACTGTAGCAGGTCCAGCGGAACCACTTCGAGGATCTCGTTCAGCTCGCAGCGCGAGGCATTGACGAACAACCCGACCGTGGTCACGAATGGCGGCAACTCGGCGATGATCGCCCGCGCCTGGCGCACGTCCACTGCCCGCGGGCTCTTGGCATAGAAGACGAAGCCGATGGCATCAGCACCCGCTTCGGCAGCGGCCAGTGCGTCTTCGATGCGGGTAATCCCGCAGATCTTGCTGCGAACATTGCTCATGGAACACGAACCCTGATTGTTGCGGCGAAAGGGCGGATGTTAGCAAATGGCTTTTCGCCCGTCAGTCTGCCAACGCCTCGTAACCACTCAAAAAGTGTGGGCCGATGTAACGCTTGGGCAACGCAAACGCTTCGGGGTACTCCACCTGCACCAGGTAAAGCCCGTATGGGTGGGCCGTTACCCCACCTTCGCGGCGGTTGCGCCCTTCCAGCACTTCGCGGGCCCAGGTAACCGGACGCTCGCCGGCGCCGATGGCCATCAGCACACCGGCAATGTTACGCACCATGTGGTGCAGGAAGGCGGTGGCACGCACGTCCAGCACGATCATCTGGCCATGGCGGGTAACACGCAGGTGGTAGATGTGCTTGATGGGTGATTTGGCCTGACACTGGCTGGCGCGGAAGGCGCTGAAGTCATGGGTACCGAGCAGGAACTGCGCGGCCTCGGCCATGCGATCGACGTCCAGCGGGCGGTGGTTCCAGGTCACTTCCTCGGCCAGGTGCGCCGGGCGAATCGGATCGTTGTAGATCACATAGCGGTAGCGCCGGGCGCAGGCCTTGAAGCGGGCATGAAAGTCGGCCGGCATTGGCCGCGACCAGACCACGCTGATGTCGTGCGGCAGGTTGAAGTTGGTGCCCATGGTCCAGGCGCGCTCGTCACGCACGGCACGGGTATCGAAGTGCACGACCTGCCCGCAGCCGTGAACGCCGGCGTCGGTACGCCCGGCGCAAATCACCGAAATCGGCTCGTTGGCGACCTTGGACAGCGCTTGCTCCAGGGCTTGCTGGACACTCGGCACGCCGCTGGCCTGGCGCTGCCAGCCGCGGTAGCGCGCACCTTTGTATTCCACGCCCAGGGCGATGCGGGAGTAGCCTTCGGCCGCGGATTCGGCGGTAGCGGTGTCGATGATGTCCAAGAGCATGAAACCTGTGGGGTGTACGGAATGGCGGGGATTATAACGACAACGGCAGCCTTGTAGGGCTGCCGGTGGATGCGCACTGCATTTGCGGGCCTCGTGGCGGGCGCGTCCGCCCCCACAGCTCACTCACAAGGTCGAAAATTCGTGGGGTCCCTGTAGGAGCGGGCAAGCCCGCGAAGAGGCCTGCCCTGCTTGCATCAAACCAGCCGGGAGAGCATGTCCTCGGCTTCCTGGCGCTGGCTGTCGTCGCCATCCTTGACCACTTCATCAAGGATGTCGCGCGCGCCCTGGCTATCGCCCATGTCAATGTAGGCACGGGCCAGGTCGAGCTTGGTGGCGACTTCGTCACTGCCGGAGAAGAAGTCGAAGTCCAGGTCGTCCAATGGCTCGGGCTCTGGCTGCGCAACCGCGTCTTCGCTGGTGAAGTGCGGCTCCAACGAAGGCGTTTCGAGGCTCTGCGACAGCTTGTCCAGCTCGGCGTTGACGTCACTGAGCTCCGAGGCAAAGCTCTTGGCTGCCGGCGAATCGTCGTCCAGCGACAGGGACAAGTCGAAGTCCGATGGCAGGTCAAACTCGGAGACCGGGTCAAACTCAGGCTTGCTGTCGAAGGCAGCCAGTTCGGCGGCGACATCGACCGGGCCCTGCTCCACCGTGTCCGGAGTGGCTGGAGCCACAGGTTCACTGATGTCGAGGTCGAAATCAGACAGGTCCACGGCAGGCTGAGGCTCGGCTTGCGCCAGCATGGCCTCGAAATCAGCGTCGGCGTCGGCTTGCAGCTCGGCATCCACGGCAAACGGTGGCTCTTCTGGCTGAGCCTCTTCCTGTACGGGCTCATCCAGCACAGGTTCAGCGATTACCAGCTCGTCGGGTACCCCCTCCTGTGCCACCGGCTCGTCCAGCACAGACGCGGCCAGCGGGTCTTCACCGGCCAGGTCTTCACCCAGGCTCAGGTCGAAGGTGCTGTCCAGATCCTGCTCATCCAGGCCGGATGCATCGAGCGTTGGCACTTCATCGAAGGCATCCAGCTCTGCGTCAGGCTCTGCTTGCCCGACAGCCTCTGGTTCAGCCTCCACTTGCGGTTCGAACCCAGATACCTCGTCAGGCACCACATCAGCAACCACCGGCGCCTCGGGCTCATCGTGCAACAACTCTTGCACGTATTGCTCATCCATTTCGGCAGCCAGCGCCGCCGCGCCCAGGCCGGCAGCGGCCAGGCCAAGCATGGCTGGATAACGCTCTTTCAGCCCGGCGACTTCGGCAACGTTCTGCTCGCTGGCCGGCAACTGGCGCTCCTGTTCGGCAAACGCGCTCTGGTCACCCTGACGGGCGTACACGTCCATCAGTTTAAGACGCAGGTCGTCACGCTCCGGTGCGGCGGCCACGGCGGGCTCCAGCAGGTCGGCGGCACGATTCAGGCGGCCTTCGGACAGGCATTGGTCGACTTGTGCCAGCAGTGCGGCGTGCGGGTCTGCTTGCGGTTCAGGCTCGGGCTCTGCCTCGGCGGCCGGTTCCGCCACTTTTTCCGCAGCGACGGCAGCAGCAGCCGAAGCGGCGACCACAGCCGGCGACAGGGTTACGCCAGGCTCCGTGGCTTCGACGCCGTCGAAGCTCTCGGTATCGCTGTCGAAACCTGTGCCCTGCTCTTCTTCCAGCGCCCGCGCCATGCGCAGGTGCTTCTCAGCTTCTTGCTGGGCTTTGCGCTTGCGCGCCAGCAGCCACAGCAGCAGTGCCAGCACCAGGATGCTGGAACCGGCAATCATCCCCAAAAGCCACGGGTTGCCCAGGACCGCGTCGAGCGCACCTTTCGGCTGGCTGGCGGGTACAGGCTGAGCGGCCGGCACAGGCTTGGATGCGGCATCGGCAGCAGCAGGCGCCGGCTGGACCGCTGGCTGGTCCGGGGTAGCGGCAGCCGCTGTCGACGCGGCTGCGCCCTGGCCTTCCAGACGTGCCAGCTGGCTGTTCTTCAACTCGATCAGGCGCTGCAGCTTGTCCAGCTGGCTCTGCAGGTCCGCCATGCGGCTTTTCAGCTCTTCGTTGTCGCGACGGCTGGTGTCCAGGCTTTCCTGGGCCATGGCCAGTTTGTCACTCAATGCCTTGGCCTGGCCGGCATCGGCCTGATTGCCCGGGCTGACCAGGCGCAGGTTGTCGCCCTGGGCGATACGCGACGGTGCAGCCTCGGCGGCGCCACGACGGGTGGCATCCAGCTGGCGGGCACGCGGGCCCAGGCGACGGCCTTCACGCCAGGCGGCATACTGCTCGGCCACCTCGCGGTTCGCCTCGCCCTGGGCGATGCTCTGGATCTGCTGCTGATCGGGCAGGCGCAGTACCTGGCCAACCTTCAACTGGTTGATGTTGTTGCCGATGAAGGCGTCCGGGTTCAAAGCCTGGATAGCAATCATGGTTTGCTGGATCGAACCACCCTGGGTATTACGCGCGGCAATCTGCCACAAGGTGTCGCGACGCTGGGTGGTGTAGCTGCTGGCACCGGTCATGGCCGGTGTGACATTGCCCGCTGCAGGTTTCTCGCCCTGTGCCTTGGCCTGGTCGAGCAGCACGCTATAGTCACGCAGCAAGCGACCCTGCGGCCACATCACCTGCACCAGGAACTTGACCACCGGCCCTGGCAGCGGCTGACTTGACGTCACGCGCAGCACACTTTTGCCGTTTGGGTTGATCACCGGAGTGAAGGTCAGGTCTTCGAGGTAGGTCGGAAACGCCACCCCGGCCTTGCTGAACTCTTCCGGTGGCGCCAGGCTCGGCGCCACTTCGGTGGCTTTGAGGTCGCGCACGTCGAGCAATTCGATCTCGGCGTCCAGCGGCTGATTCTGTGCCGACTTCAGGGTCAGCTCCCCCAGGCCCAGCGCATTCGCCATGCCAGACGACAGCGCGGATGCTGCAGCCATGGCCAGAACCAGTTTGCGAATTCGAAGCATGACCTCTTCCCTTGTATGAATCGTCCCGAAACCTGCATGCGGAGCAGGACAAAAGTGCTCACCAGTATCTTTTACGGCATGTGTTTAATCAACAATTGCGCCACTTGCACGGCATTGAGCGCGGCGCCTTTGCGCACGTTGTCGGTGGTCAGCCAAAGGTTGAGTTGCTGGTCTTCATCAACACCGTGACGTACACGTCCAACATAGACCACGTCTTGGCCCACTGCGTCACCTACCGGGGTCGGATAATCATCGTTTTCCACCCGCTCGACGCTGTCGGCTGCCTCCAGGGCCTGGTTGACCGCTGCCAGGTCTACTGGGCGACGGCTTTGCACGGCCACACTGAAGCTATCGCCGAAAAACACCGGGACTTGAACACAGCTCACGGAAATCTTCAGGTCAGGCAGGCCCAGCAGCACGCGCAGTTCACTGACCAGGCGGCGCTCCAGCGCGGTATGGCCCTGCTCATCGGCCGCACCGACCTGGGCCAGCAGGTTGAATGCCACCTGGCGGTCGAAGAAGCGCGGCTCCAGCGGGCGGGCATTGAGCAGTTCGGCGGTTTGCCGGGCCAGCTCGCTGACCGCTTCACGGCCTTGCGCAGATACCGCCAGCGCGGCCATCACCTGTACCCGCTCGATGTCGAGCAGGCCCTTGAGCGGCGCCAGCGCGACGGCCAGGGCTACTGCGGCCGAGCATGGGCTGACGATGCGCGCTGGCAACGACAGGCTGGCCAGGCGTTCGGCGTTGGCTTCCGGCACCAGGGCCAGGGCATCGTCCAGGCCGCCGGACAGATCGATCACCGTGCAGCCCGCCTGTAGCGCCTTACCGGCAAAGCTGCGGCTGACGGCGGCCCCGGTGGCGAAGAAGGCCAGCTTGACCTGGGCGAAGTCGAAGCTGTCGACTTCACGCACCTTCAGTTTCTTGCCAGCGAACATCACGCTGCTGCCCGCCGATTCCATGCTGGCCAGCAGATGCAAGGTAGCAACCGGGAATGCCAGCTCTTCGAGGATCTGTACCAAGGCTTCACCGACGCTGCCGGTGGCGCCGACGACGGCGATATCCAAAGGGTGTGTCATGGAAGGGATCCTTTTGCTGAAAACGGCGGGGGCGGCACTTTACTCGGATTGTAGGGTTTTGTCTGTGCTGGCCGCATCTTCGTCGGGCAAGGGTCCGCTATGAGGGGCGTGAGGGGGCGTGAGGGATGCCGGGGGATGACGGGGGATGACGGGGGATGACGTGGCATTTGCAGTGTTTGTGAGATCGAGCGCCGCCCGCGCGGCGCATCGCGAGCTGCGCGGAAGTGTCAGATTTTTTGTGTGCGGGCCGGTAACGGCCTGCCGTCAGGCAGGCCTTGATTTCACCAGGTTGGCCTGATGAA